>DASRLI010000033.1:0-3720 GCA_035648535.1 Occallatibacter sp.
AAATGGAATGGTTGGCCACTCACAAGCGCAAATCGCCTTGGCGAGATGAGATCGCCTGCGCTCAGCCGTGGAGGATCGAAAGGCAAGCCGCTGGCACTTTGGAAAATTCTGTGGAAATAAAGACTTGACTGAACCGTTAAGATAGATGTATGAGGATGCGGTTCAATGAACGTAAGGCCACGCAATCCGCAGCCTACCTTCTGAAAATTCGTGGCGGCCGCATGAAGTACCTGAAACTGGTGAAGCTTCTATACCTTGCAGACCGCGAGGCGCTATTGCGCTGGGGTCGGCCTATCACCACCGATCGTTACGTCTCTATGGATAAGGGGCCGGTCGTTAGTCGAATCTATTCGCTTATCAGCGAAGAACCGCAACCAGGCTCAGAATCGTTTTGGCGCCGCCACATAACAAATGTGCCAGATTGGGATGTTCAACTCAGCGTAGATCCAAGCGACGACGAGCTTTCACTTATTGAAGAAGAGCTGCTGAGCGAGATCTTCCGGATGCACGGCCATAAAAACAGATGGCGACTGGTCGAAGAGACGCATAATTTGCCTGAATGGATTGACCCATTTGGAAGTTCCATGCCGATCGAGTATCGCGACATACTTAGGGCTGGCGAGAAGACGGAATCAGAAGTTGCTGAAATCGAGAGTGAACTAGAGAGTATTGCCGCAGTTGACAGGTTGCTGGTAACGACCTGACGAAATGGAATGCGGTGACTGCCTCTTAATACCAGCTCCCGGCCTAGGGAATACCCATCTTTGGATCGTGATTACAGAGCCGGATCCAATGTGCGTCATTGTCAATTTGACCACCCTCCGCGGTAGTCGTGACCAGACCGTCGTCTTGCAATCCAGTGATCATCCGTTTATCCGGCATCAGACGATTGTGCTTTACAGCGACGCAAGGCTGATCAACACCGAGTCTTTAGAAGCCGAAGTGAGAGCGGGAACGGCGATAATGGAGCGGCCTTGTCCTGCTCACACTCTGAAGCTGATCCAGGCTGGCGTGTTCGCCTCTCCGTTTACGGCTAGGAAGATCCAGAATTTTTGTTCCACTAAGAAGCAATCCCGCTGAATGCCGTTAACCCAAATCTACAGCCCCAACGCCAGCGGCCGGCTTCGATATGCAAAGGCCGTAGCAGTCAGCGAGTAGAAAAGGCGGAGAAGCTTCCAGGAACTTCCCCGCTCAGCGTTCATTCGTATTGGAGAAGCGAATGGACATTCCAGTAGTGGCCCAACCAGGCTAAGAATCTCTGAGTGCCGCGCGCCTTGCGCGATAGGATTGTGGGCGATGTACGCCTCGTGTGAAAAGTGCTATCTTCTCTCGCGCGCGCTTCGGGATGCTGTAGATAGACTTGCAGGGAGTAAGCATGGCCCTACGGGCCGCGGAATCGCATGAAAGTCGCTCGCGAGTGCGATAGGTTGAAGCAGGGTTCAGCGGCAAGGCCGACGACGCTCTGGATCAGTCGAAGCCGACAGGGAGTATGGCCTGGGGCATGGGCGAGAGCAAGATAAATGTGCGCGGCAACACCCCGACGGGTGGAGCGGCAGCACGAAACGGTGCATTTCCAATACACAACCGTGCCCTCTGCTTCCCCGCCGGAGGCATAGATGACTAACACCATAGCAGGAATCGACATCCACAAACGGGTTCTCATGGTGGTCGTGATTCCACCAGGTTCGAACCAGGCGGAGCGGCGCAAATTTGGCGCCACGACAGCGGAACTGACCCATCTTTTGACTTGGCTCCAGCAACGGCAAGTAGAAGAAGTCGTCATGGAATCAACCGCCCAATACTGGAAACCGGTCTGGTTCGCACTCGAAGGACACTTCCACCTCCGTTTGGCACAGGCCTGGAGCAACCGCGCGCCGCACGGCAAGAAGACCGACTTCAAAGATGCCGAACGCCTGGTGCGCCGCCAGCGGGCCGGCGAACTCACGCTGAGCTTCGTCCCCGAAGCCGCGCAACGGCAACTGCGCAGCTTGACGCGCCGGCGGACGCAACTGTCGCGCGACCGGGTTCGCATTCAGAATCAGGTGGAGAGTTTGCTGGAAGAAACCCGCATCAAGATCTCCAGCGTGCTGACGGATCTGTTCGGCGCCAGCGGCTTGCGCATGCTTGCGGCACTGGCCCGTGGAGAAACCAACCCTGCCCAACTGGCTGCCTTAGCCGATGCGCGCGTGCAATGCCCTCCGCAAGAATTGGCAGAAGCCTTGACCGGCACTGTGAATGAAATTCATCGCCGATTCCTGAAACAACACCTCGACCATCTGGAGCTGATCGACAAACAGATGGAGGAGTTACTGCTGCTGACCGCTGAGATCATGCGCGAACATGCGGACTCCGTGGCGCGCTTGGCCGATGTGCCCGGCATTCGAGTGCTGAGCGCTCAACAGATCATCGCGGAAACCGGCGTTACCGCCAGCGCCTTTGCCTCCGCTGCGCAGTTCAGTTCCTGGATTGGCGTTTGTCCGGGCCGGGAGGAAAGCGCCCAACACAACCGTAGTAGCCGGACTGCCAAAGGCAACCCTTATCTGAGACGCGTTCTCTGCCAAGCGGCGCAAGCCGCCGTCCGAACCAACCATAGCTTCTTCCAACAAAAATTCAAGCGGCTTCTGCCGAGGCTCGGTTACCCGAAAGCGATCTGGGCCATCGCCCATCACCTCGCCATCGTCATCTGGAAGATCCTGCACGAGGGCGCCAGTTATCTGGAATACGGCGGCGCCACCTCGGCGCAAGCCGCTAAGCGCCGCCTCCAACGCATCAAAAAGGAACTCAAAGCTCTCGGCTACTCCGATGAACTCAAACCCCTGGCTATCGCAGCCCCTTCAGCATGACTTTCAACGGAGCGCCTCCTACATGGCCGATCTAGCGTCCAAATCGCAAATTCCGGGTTGAGGGCGAACCTGCATGTACAGCCAATCCTACTCTAGGATTAGCGTATAATAACTTTTGTTCCCTCTGTGGGGAATGTATCGTTCATTTTTAAATCAAGGAGATCAACAGCAATGGCCAAAGACGCTCATAACAAAGCTGCCGAACATCACGAAAACGCCGCTAAGTCGCATCGAACCGCTGCTGAGCACCACGGAAAAGGAGATCATGCAGCCGGCAAGAAACACTCGGCAATCGCTCTCGAGCACTCTGGGAAAGCCCACGAAGCTTCGCAAGCTGCCCACAAGAAATCGCAAGAGCAGAAATAGTTCCGTTATTCGTGCTGTTTACAGGGGGCCGCGGCCGCGGCTATGCCGGTGGGGAAAGCTTTCTCTATGTCGAAGTAAAAACGCTCCCTACGCCAGCTCCTTGGGGGCGCTACGGGCGTGTTTTTAATTTTTTGATGGGGCAGGGGGCGGCTTCCACTCCGCCACACGTTTTTTCACAGCGGCGATTTGTATAAACGGCGGAGCAATAATAGACCACAAAGCGCCGCGTGAGCGGCGGTTTGTGGCGGTCGAAAAGTAGACCACCACACTTTTAGAGCCGAAACAAAACAGAACAATAACGTTTTGTGAGACACCGGGGAGGTGTACAAGGTGGAAGTGTATGCACGGGTGAGACGAGCGGTACAGGTGGAAGGTGTGAGCATCCGGCAAGCGGCCCGGGAGTTCGGATTGGCGAGGAAAACGATTCGCAGGATGCTAGAGTTTTCGCTGCCGCCGGGGTATCGGCGTAAGCAGCCGGTACAGCGACCGAAGCTGGGACCATGGATAGTGA
>DASRLI010000034.1:0-4444 GCA_035648535.1 Occallatibacter sp.
CGCTGGGGCAAATTTGAGCGTCAGCACAGTATGTCATCTTCCTGGCCAAAAGCTTGGGCGGCATGAGCAATCGACTCAGCAGATTGAGTGCTGATGGCCTGGGCGCGGTCAAATCCGAAGAGCTCACCAGTATGGTTGCGAGCCTCAACCACGCCGTCGGAGAGGAACGTCAGAGTATCGCCGGCTGATAGCACAATGGCCGTCTCGCCATATTTGCTATCCGGCGAAATACCAAGAGGCAATCCGCTTTCCACCGGAAGCTCGTCGCCATCGCGATATGGAGCGAGATGGCCCGCATTGGCTAGCGTGAGTACTCCGTCGGCGGAGATCTCGACGCACAGACAGGTGGCGAACCCGCTAACATGCATATCGACCATAACGAGATTGAGATGCCGCAAGAGCTCTGCCGGCGATTCTCCATCTCGTCTCTGGGCTGCCCCGATCAGGACGGCGGCCGTCATTGCCGCGGCTGCTCCTTTGCCGCTCACATCTCCAATCAGGATTCGCTGCCGGTCTGCAGGCAATCTTCGGCAACTGTAAAAGTCGCCGCCCACCTCGCGAATGGGACGAAATACAGCTTCCACGCGAACACCCGGGACGGTATCAAGAATCACAGGAGCAAGCATGCGTTGGACTTGCTGTGCGGCGTGCATCTCGCCTGCCAGAACTGCCCGCTCGTTTGCTGTCTGCTGCTGTTCGCGAAAAAGCAATGCGAATAACGCAATCAGAACGCAAAGCGTGACAATTGCCTCAGCATCAGAAACGGCAGTGCCCCATTGCGCCTCAAGGTTGGGAATACCGGGAACTCGTGTACCGGTAAGGCGAACGGTAAAGAATATCGCCATCGTAAGACCCCAGGTCATGCAGAGAACGGCCAGCGGCTTCATTCGCTGCGTCAGGTTCTTCCACGGAAGGAAAACAAGAAAGGGCGCCAGAGATTCAAATCCACGCGCAATGTCTGCCAAAGCTTCAATCTGGTGGGAACGAAGCTCATCGAGCCAAAGGGCCTGCGCCGGGGCAAGAAATGGCACTACGAGCGTCGCAGTGTATGGAACGACAGACAGAATAACCAGTACCCAAAACAGCAATGGCACCCGCCTGCGAGCAAGCGCAAAGAAAAAGAGGGTACGTGCTAAGTTATTTACCAGCGCCGAAACACCCCAGCATAGAAAGTAGGCTGAAACGGGGTAAGCGAGTAGCGCCGCAGCGCCAAAGTAGTCCAGGTAGATGAAGCTCAAAGTCAGACAAGCGATGAAGAGGAGCAGCAATTCCTTCCGGCTTCGGTCGTTTAGCCACAAGCCCATCAAGATCAGCCCGACAATACCGATGATGCTGAAACACACAGTGGGAACAAGGCGCTGTCTCACCTGCTCGAACGCGAGTGAGTTGCGCCGATCCACCAGTTGAGATCGGTCTCCGGCATTGATCCTGAGTGGGGGCAACGCTCCAACGGGCACCATACTGTCAATTCGCCATGTTGCCCGCAAGGCGATAACGATTGGACCAGTAATATCGGCCGAGAGCGGAAAATCGCGCACGGTATTCATATTGAACCTGCCGCTCTTCAGGTCACCCACAGTTCCCATCAGCCGGCCATTGGCGAACACCTGATATGCAGCGAAGACCCGGACTTGTATGCCCGGTTGTTCCGCATTTCGCATGCTTGAAAGATTGGTGTGGCAACGAATCCAAACGTGCGGCTCCGATGGACTCAGAGACCAGGCAGAATAGGGTTGCCAATCGGTCTCATCCAGATTCGGTTGTGCCCATTTGACGTCGTCACCGGCCCGCCAGACACACTGCTGCTGATCGAGGGCAATCAATTGCGCTTCGATATGGGCGGCAGAAACTATCGGTAAGGCTACAAATAAACTGGCTGCGAGCCGCCAGCGCTGGAGAAGCATGTGGAGAGCATACGTTGATGTCTGCTGCAGCGAAAGTGAATTCTCTGGCGTCAACTCGAGGCAGGCAAGCTCGCCGCCCTCTACAATTGGAAGCGCATGTCTGACTTCTCCTCGCTGCTTTCCTCAGTCGATTGGCATTGGGTCTGGCTCATTGTGGCCGCGTTCCTGGCAGGGGTGCTCAACGCCGTGGCCGGCGGCGGATCCTTCCTGTCGTTCCCCGCGATGCTGGGCATGAACATTATGCCGGTGCAGGCCAACGCAACCAACACCGTGGCACTGTGGCCGGGGCAGCTCACCTCCATCGCCGCCTATCGCCACGATGTTCGCAAAAATGTTCCCGCGGCCATTCTTATGGGAGCAGCCGGTCTATTGGGCGGTACGGCGGGAGCCATCGTTCTGCTGAACACGCCGCAGCGAACTTTCATGCGCCTGGTGCCATGGCTGCTGCTGGTGGCCGCCATCTTCTTCGCGCTCAGCGGACCGGTCTCACGCTGGCTTGAGCGCCGCAAGAGCCGCGTTGCTGCTCCCGCAGAGCCTAAGCGTCTGCCGCTTTTCTTCGCCGCGCTGGTTGTAAGTTTCTACGTGGGCTACTTCGGTGCCGGCGCTGGATTCCTGTTCATGACCATGCTGGCGCTGTTCGGCTATCAGGACATCCACGCCATCAACGCCCTCAAAGTAGTTGCCAACACACTGGCCAACGGCGTCGCCTTCATCATCTTCGTGGTCGACAAGCAAGTGGTTTGGCGCTACTGCCTGCTGGCCATGATCGTATGCGCCATAGGTGGCTACACTTCGGCAAGCCTGGCGCGCAAAATCCCACAGCCAGTGCTGCGCAGCCTGGTGGTAGTCATAGGTCTGAGCATGGCCGCGTGGTTCTTCTGGAAAAACAGCGGGCAATGAACAGGGAATAGTGAATAGGGAATAGGGACTAGCATTCCGCGCGCTGCTCCATCTTTCTAGCACTTGCCCGGCACAGGCACTGATCGACTGAAAGCTGAGCAGTTCGAAGCTAGCAGCTAGAAGCCAACTCCTGATCCCTGTCCCCTGAACCCTGATCCCTGTCTTGCCTCCCCTGTAAACTGTACTTATGAGCCACGAGGGTATACGGATTCAATCGAAAGACGAGCGGGAGCGGGAGAGCGCAGGAGACAGGCCGTTGCCGCGCATTGCGGTCACGCCTGAAAAAGTGCGCGTTCTGCTCACCGAGGGCAAAGGTCTCGAAATCGATTGGTCCGACGGGCACCGCAGCGCATGGAGCTTTGCGTGGCTGCGTGACGCATGTCCCTGTGCCACCTGCATTGACGAGCGTTCGCAGCAGGGCCGCAAAGCGGGGCAGCCCAAGCCCAAGCCGGCCAATCTGTTGCCCATGTACGCGCCGCCTGCCAAACCCAAAAGTGCGCAGCCGGTGGGCCGTTATGCTATCCAGTTCAACTGGCTTGACGGACACAACGGCGGCATCTACTCGTGGGAATATCTGCGCCGCGTGTGCCAGTGCAAGGAGTGCACCTTCGCTGCGGAAGATACCACCGGCACGCCCAACTAATCTCCACCCCTATTTTGCTGCAGCAGGAATGGGCAGGTCGGAGTTGTACGTATCCACTATGCACTTCCACTTCCCGTTCGACTGCTTCTTCCACACTTCAAGAAACTTTCCGGCATCGTTCACAGGGCCGCTCCCGCTCGAGGCACCGATGGAGAGCTTGTAGCTGCCGTAGATGTAGGCCAGCTCGCCAGATTGCGCCACTTCAATCTTCGACCACTTCCACGACACAGACGTTCTCGGGCCCAGCAGCCCCGCCCACGAATCGCGAATCGATTTCTTGTCGTTCGCGATCGGTGCATTGGGCGGCAGCAGAACCGCATCGTCGGCGTAGTAGGCCACCGTCCCGTCAAGATCGTTGCGCGCAGCGGTGGCTGACCATTGCTCGTCGAGGGTGCGAAGCTCGGATTCTGCCGCGGACCGGTCGGCCGCGAAAGACTGTTGACCAAGGCTTGCCGCGGCGCAAAGCACCACAGCGACGATGGAGAAAAAATGTCGCGACATGCGCGGAGTCTATCACTCCGCCCAGCGTTTATAGCCCCTGCGCGTGCAGATAAAACACCACCGCCGAGGCCACCAGGCAATAGATACCAAACCAGTGCCAGCGCCCCGACTCAAGCCAGCTTGAGAGCCACTTCAGCGCCACCAGTCCCGCGAAGAACGAAAACACCGCGCCCAGTAAACTGAACAAAATTGATGCATGCAGGTCGATTGGCGCTCCTGCCGCTGTTGCAGCGTGTGCAGCCTTCATCAGGCGCATCGCCTCAAGCAATACAACAGGCGGCGTCAGCACAACGGCCAGCGCAAAGCTGAATCGCTCCGCGGGTTCTCTCTCTGCGCCCGCCAGCATGCCCGTGGAGATCGTCGAACCCGAACGCGAGAAGCCGCGAAAGGGAAGTGCGAGTCCCTGCACAATGCCCATCCATCCAGCCTGACCAAACGTAAGCGAAGGTTGGCGGCGCGTGATGAATCCCTCCGATTGCGACTTGGAGGTCACAGA
>DASRLI010000035.1:0-2016 GCA_035648535.1 Occallatibacter sp.
CTCCGCCTTCGTTTCGCTGGGGCCTGAAAGCGCCCGAACAGATCACTACTCCGCAATGGCCAGGGCATCCGCGTTACGGAGCGCTGGCTGGTCTCGACAATCCCACATTTCTCGATGCGCAGCTTTTCACGCAGGTCTTCCTTGGGCCGCTGAGCCCGTATCGTGAGCAGGTGGGCGTGGTAATTTTCGAGTTCAATGCGCTAACCCGCATTTCTCACACTGAATAGGCAAATGGCCGCCTTCTATGGCATAACTGAGTTTCCACACACCAGTTAGCGCCAAAAAGGACGGCCACCGCTATGACAGAGTGTAACCAATCGAGTTTCGGATTTGAAGCATCGGGGAGACGAGAGATCGTGGCCCGTTTTGACGGCGGGACAATCAGTTCCGATGGCGGAGCGTTTCTGCTGCGCCAGGTAGACAAGCGACTCAACCTGTTGGCGCGTTTCGGGCAGTGTTTTCTGGACGGCCGGAAGCAGGCGCTGGTCGAACATTCGATTCCCGAGATGGTTTCGCAAAGGGTCTACGGCCTTGCACTGGGTTACGAAGACCTGAACGATCACGAGCAACTGCGGACCGATCCGGTGTTCGGCATTCTGGCCGGCAAGGAGGACAGGGCCGAACCGCTGGCGGGCAAGAGCACGTTGAACCGGATGGAACTGGGTACGGGCATCAATAGCCGGTATAAGAAGATCACGTTCTGGAAGGAAGCGGTTGACGAACTGCTGGTGAATGCCTTCATCGAGTCGCACCAGGAGGCTCCCGCCGAGATCGTGCTGGACATGGACACAACGGACATGCCGTTGCACGGCAAACAGGAAGGCCGCTTCTTTCACGGCTACTATGACGCGTATTGTTACCTGCCTCTCTATGTCTTCTGCGGCGATCACGTTCTGTGCGCACGCATGAGAGAAGCCAATCACGATGCCGCCTTCGGCTGTCGGCAGGAGATCGAGCGCATCGTGAAACAGATTCGGGCGGCGTGGCCGGAGGTGAAAATCGTGCTGCGCGGAGATTCCGGTTTTTGCCGCAATGAACTAATGAGCTGGTGCGAAAGCAACGGAGTGGACTTTGTCTTCGGTCTGGCACGTAACAAGAGGCTGCGCAAGATCATCGGCCTGCAGATGCATGAAGCCACCGTGCAATGGAAGCAGACCGGTAAACCGGCACGCGTGTTCACCGAATTCCTCCACAGTACGAAGAAGACGAAGACGGGCGGCTGGGACCGCCAGCGGCGCGTGGCGGCGAAGGCCGAACATATCGACGGAAAAGAAAATCCCCGCTTCGTGGTGACTTCGCTGACGAGTGAGAGATGGGCGGCGCAGGCACTGTACGAAGAACTGTACTGTGAACGCGGCAACATGGAGAATCGCATCAAAGAGCAGTTCAGCCTGTTCGCCGAACGGGTCAGCGCGGAGACGATTCGGGCCAATCAGCTGCGCTTGTACCTGTCGGCCATGGCGTATATCCTGGTCAGCGGCCTGCGCCGCGTGGGACTGAAAGGGACGGAACTGGCGCAGGCGCAGGTATGCACCATCCGGACGAAGCTGCTGAAGATCGGTGCGCAGATCCGGGTTTCGGTCCGGAAAGTCTGGGTTTCGATGGCATCCAGCTATCCCTGCCAAGACCTCTACCGGCAGGTCTGGTCGAACTTGCGCTGCTAACGCCCCGGTGGCGAGCCAACATCCCGGATTGCAGTCAGCCGGAAACACCCGGCCTGGATCAGTGCGCCGCTGCTGCCTCTTTGATGCCTCACAATCGCCGCCTATGCCTTCAGAGGTCGCGGCCGCCCGCGATGCATAGCCCAAATCGACCACAGTATTTTTCGCCAGACTCAAAAACGCGTCGGCGAGGCGATTTCCCACCCATTTCCCCCGGCCCAGCTATTCAGTGTGAGAAATGCGGGCTAGCGCTACTGTGCTGTAGAAAGTGGGGCAAGCTTCAGGCTGCGGCGGAAGCTTGCTGCAAGTTGAAGATTGCCCCATTTATGCCGGCGCTCAGGCTCTGCTGCCAGAG
>DASRLI010000036.1:0-23950 GCA_035648535.1 Occallatibacter sp.
AAGGACATTGATGCGGCGCTCCCGCCGCAGGTGGTTTCGACGGGGACCGCGTTTGCGATTGTCGCGTTGCAGTCGGCGAAGGCGCTCGAGCGGCTGAGCGTAAATCAACTGGAGGCCACACCGTGGCTGCGGGAGCGGGGAGCGCGGTGGTTCTACGTGCTGGGGCCAACGGGGAGTCAGAGTGTGAGCGGGGAGCCCGAGTGGCGCGCACGGATGCAGTTCTATGGTGGTGAGGACCCGGCGACAGGCTCGGCAGCAGGCTGCGCAATCAGCTTTTTGGTGGGGCGTGGCGCAGTAGTGTCTGAAAAAAGAATCCACGTTCGCCAAGGCGTCGAAATAGGCCGCCCAAGCGATCTTTTCCTATGCGCGCGAAGAGAATCGTTGAGGGTAACGGATGTGCGCGTTGCAGGCAGCACTGTTTTCGTTGCAAAGGGACAACTTTTCCAGTCGTGATGCACATGCTTTCAACAGGGATTCAACATGACAAGTGACAATGATTGTTAATCCTAGCTAATTTCCGCTTGTTACAAAGGGATTTTCAGTGGGTTCTTCGCCTCACGTTCTCTCTTTTCATGAGATGCCAACACTCGTACTCTTGCCATTCATAGCAGCAATTCAACCGATTGTTAAACCGGTTTGCGGCTCAAGCAACACTCACTTGTTTTCTTGACAGCGAAGAAAAGTTCGCTTGTCGTGGATCGCTTGCCGGTTCTCACTTTGCGCGAATGGCGCGCCCGATTGGGCTGCGCGAAATCGCATGTGATAACCGGGGCAGAGCGGCGAAGATCCGGGTGGAGAGGGCTGGGCGATTGCCGCAACAGGGCCCGACAATTCAACAAACAGATCCGCAGCTATAGCGGGCCCGACGCCATATTGTCGAGCGAACAATACAAAGAATACCGATTAAGGAGCGGTTCCCAGATCATGCGGCCGAAGAAAGTAATACTTTGCGTAGACGATAACGAACAGGAACTTTCAGTCACGAGTTTCATGTTGGCGACGAATGGATACCGGGTGGTTCCAGCGAAGAGCGGACAGGAAGCGATCAGTATTTTTGCCGGGATGCAAGTGGACCTGGTACTGGCCGATTTTGCAATGCCGCAGATGAATGGACAGCAACTGGTGAACCGGTTGAAGCAGATTGCGGGGCACGTTCCAATGATCCTGCTGGGCGACCCACAGGCGATGAGCGGACAGATTCACTCTGCCGATGCACTGCTGGCGAAGAAGAACTGCTCACCGCAGGAACTGCTGGAACGGATCAAGGTGATGAGCGCACGCAAGCGAGGTCCGAGGAAGGGCACACTGAGGCAAGCACCCATTACGGAGTTGGCGGCCGCGTCGTAGAAAGCGTTGGACAGGGAACAGAAAATCCCCTTAGTCCACATTCAAACTATCTCGGGATGTCAACTACGAGAACTTTCTCCTAAACCCAGGGCAGGCTCTCCAGCTACAGACGAAGGCCTGTCCGAGGGAACTCCGGTTCTGGGTGCCCGGTCCATAGCGAATCTAACTGAGGGGGCCGGAAGTTGAGCCAAAGGTGTTCGACGGCGGAGAGCGGCCTAGCCAGGATTCCTCTAACCAATAATCTGCTCTTGACGATGGGGGTCGGGTATCGTCATACTCGCCAACGTGCCGAGTCTGGCGAATTTATCTCGCTGCCAGCGGCAGTAGGCATTCATGGATCTCGTAATTGTTCGTCTTCTTTTTGTTGCCCTGCTTGCCGGGGTCTGTTATTTCCTTCATCCCTTCGGAATTCAGAATGGGTGGGTGGGCGCGGTGGCCGGAGCCTCGGCTGCTGGCGCGGTAATTGTATTCGAACTGCGCGTAAGGGCTCTGAGCCTGCGGCGGCTGATCGGGGCAGTGGCGGGGAGCGTGCTGGGGATCTTCGGCGCGGCCCTGTTCTGCCTGGTGTTGCGGTCGGCGCCGCTGAACAACATCAATTCCGCAGTGCTGCAGATTTTTGTGCTGCTGCTGATGACGTATGTTGGATTGCTGGTGGGCGCCAGCAAGGGCGACCTGCTGAACCCAGCGGCGCTGGGCACCATCTTCGCGAGCGACCGGCCTTCCCGCCGCAGTTCCAAGGTGCTGGATACCAGCGTGATTATCGACGGGCGCATTGCGGACATCGCCGAGGCTGGTTTCATTGACGGGATGATCGTGGTGCCGGAGTTTGTGCTGCGGGAACTGCAGACCGTGGCCGACTCGACCGACGGGTCGAAGCGGCAACGGGGCCGGCGGGGATTGGACATGCTGCAGCGGATGCAGTCCAACGCGGCTATCCAAGTGCAGATTGTGCCTGACGATTTTCCTTCAATCCGCGAGGTGGACCTGAAACTGCTGGAACTGGCCAAGAAGTGGGAGGCCAAGGTAGTGACCAACGACTTCAACCTGAACAAGGTGGCCCACTTGCACCACGTTGAGGTGCTGAACATCAACGACCTGGCGAATGCGCTGAAGCCGGTTGTGCTGCCCGGCGAGAAGATGACGATCGTCGTCTTGAAGGAAGGCAAGGAGTACAACCAGGGCGTGGGGTATCTGGACGACGGGACCATGGTCGTGGTGGATCATGCCCGCAAGCTGATCGGCAAAAGCGTGGATATCTCAGTGACCAGCGTGCTGCAGACCGCCAGCGGAAAAATGATCTTCGGCAAGCTCGACGAGAACGGCAGAGGCGAGGTGGCGTGAGCGGCCGGAGAAGTGTATCGCCAGCAGACGCGCCGCCAGTGATCTGCAACTGCACCAAATGGGATTGCCCGCGGCACGGGGACTGCTCGGCGTGCCGCGAATTCCATGCAAACGCCAAGCGCGTCAGGCTATCCTACTGCGAGCGACGGCCGGGCTGGTTCAAGCGCTTGTTGGTTGCTGTTTCACCGGCCGGATGATCGCCCGCAAAACGGGAAGTAAAGCAGACGAGGCGCGGCGGGCTAGCTGGGATACAAACGCTGCATCAGCCTGCGTTTCACTTCAGTCCATTCGGCCGCAACGATCGAAAACCGAGCTGAATCGCGGGGCGTGACGTCCGCGGCCATCCTGTGTGTGCGCAGAATCCCTTCAAATTTTCCGCCGATGCGTTCAATGGCAGCGCGCGAGCGCTGATTGCGAGCATCGGTATGCAGGCAGACTCGGAGCACCTGCCAGGTCTCGAATGCGTGGGTCAGCATCAGGAGCTTCGCTTCAGTGTTGGCCGCGGTTCGAACGGCGGATTGGGCGAGCCATGTGTAGCCGATCTCGCACACGTCGGGGTTACGGTGGCCGTGGCGGGGATGCTCCTGCGGCCATGCCCAGCGCTCGATATCGAAGAAGCGAGTTGAGCCGATAACCGTGCCGTCAGCAACGCGAATGGTAGCGAAGGGCAACGCCGTGCCGGCCTCGCGCCAGGCGAGCGCAGTGTCGATGTAGCGGGTGACCGCAGCCTTGTCCTGAGGTACAACGCTCCAATGGTAGAGGGACGGGTCCTGCGCGGCCGCGGCTACCAGGCCGTCGATGTGGCTGTGGTCGAGCGGCTCAAGACGTACATATTTGCCAGGCAGCGTTACGCCTTCCATGCCGGGGGCTCCCAAAATTGAACGAGTGCTGCGTGTATTCAGTAATTCCGCGTCTCAGTACTTTTGCATTTTGGGATCGATTTCGTCGGCCCAGGCGAGGATGCCGCCGGCGAGATTTGTGACCTTTTGGTAGCCGGACTGCTGCAGGAATTCTGCGATGCGCTGGCTGCGCTGTCCTGAGCGGCACTGCACGACGATTTCGCGGTCGCGGTCGATCTCGGCGAGGCGCTGAGGGACGTCGTTCTGGGGGATGAGTTTTCCGCCGATGTTGGCGATCTGGTACTCGTAGGGCTCGCGCACGTCGAGGATGAGGACATCTTCGCCGGCGTCGATGCGGCTCTTGAGTTCTTTGACAGAGATCTGGGGGATTCCGTTCTTCAATGCTTTCTCCTGTTTGGATTCGGGCACGATGCCGCAGAACTGCTGATAGTCGATGAGCTTGGTGACTGTGGGGTTTGCGCCGCAAACGGGGCACTCGGGGTTCTTGCGCAGCTTGAACTCGCGGAAGCGCATGTTGAGTGCGTCGACGAGCAAGAGGCGGCCGACGAGCGATTCGCCCTTGCCGAGGATGAGCTTGATGGCCTCAGTGGCCTGAATGACGCCGACCAGGCCGGGGAGGATTCCGAGGACGCCACCCTCGGCGCAACTGGGCACGAGGCCAGGCGGTGGCGGCTCGGGATAGAGGCAGCGATAGCAAGGGCCCTGCTCGGTGGCGAAGACGCTGGCCTGTCCTTCAAATCTGAATATGGAGCCGTAAACGTTGGGTTTGCCCAGCAGCACGCAGGCGTCGTTGACGAGATAGCGCGTGGGGAAGTTGTCTGTGCCGTCGGCGACTATGTCGTAGTCCTTGAGTATGTCGAGGGCGTTGGCGCTGGAGAGCATGGTGTCGTGCTTGACGACTTTGAGCGCGGGATTGAGGGCGACGAGCTTCTCCTCGGCGGAGTCGAGCTTCTTGCGGCCAATGTCTTTGGTGGAGTGAATGATCTGGCGCTGAAGATTGCTGGCATCGACGACGTCGAAATCTACTAATCCAAGAGTCCCGATGCCTGCCGCGGCGAGATATAAGGCGAGCGGCGAACCGAGGCCTCCGGTGCCGACGCAAAGAACGCGGGCATCCTTGAGGCGGCGCTGGCCTTCCATGCCTACTTCGGGGAGGATCAGGTGGCGCGAGTAGCGGGAGAGATCGTCGGTGGTGAGTTCGGGAAGCGTATCTGAGGAAGTTGTCGTAGCCATGGTTTCAATTCTCGCGTTGGGGATTCAGTTGGATCCGCGTAAAGATTTTGCGCCGAAGGCGCGTCCGTCCGTGCGGCCAGCACCGCCGGCGATGGAGGGGATGATGGAGAGCGTGTCGGTGGCGGTGACGCTGGTGGCCTCTTTTGCGGGGAGGTATCGGACGTCTTCGTCGTTCAGATAAAGGTTAACAAAGGCGCGGAGTTTCCCCTCGCCAGTGAAAAGGTGATTGCGGAGCTGGGGATGGGAGTTGGTGAGCGAAGCGAGGGCCTCGGCAATTGTGGTGGCCTGAACCTCGACAGAAGCCTGGTCGGCGGCATAAGGGCGCAGAGGGGTGGGGATGTAGATGGTCATGGGGACGTCTCCAGGCCGTTTAGGCTTCAGTTATTTAGATGATACGAGGGGGTGGTTGGATTGAGGGAATGCCGGGGCATTTGGGGGAAGTTACGGGGAGTCGATGCTGAAAGGTCGGGTATCCCAGGTCCCGAAATCCGGACCTGGGATATCTGGGGTTGAGGGTTCTAAAGAGCCTACGGCTTCTTTTCGGCTGCGGCGGCCTTGGCGGCTGGGGCTGCTGCTGGCTTTGGCTTCCAGAAATCGGGGTCGGCCTTGATCCACTCGTCGGAGACATAGCTCATTTTGGGATTGATCGAGAACAGCTCCGAACGCGAGTAGTCGACTGCGGAAGCAAGGAGCTCACGGAATTGCTTCACGCCGTTTTCGCCGAGGGCGTCCATGAACTTCTTTTCTTCACTGTAGCCCGTGTCGATATCGGCCATGGAATTGTCTGCACTGAGTGCGACGTATTCGCCCTCCTGGGCGCCATAGGCCATCTCGAACATGCTCCAGTGCGCGCTGGTTCCGGCTTTGTCGTGTGCATCCTTGACGATCTTGCCAAGCTTGAGCCATTCTGCCCGGTGGCCGGGACGCACGTGGAAGACGGAGATCTCCATGAAGTGCGCGTGCGACAGGTCTGGGCGAGGTTTGTAGCTGAGATCTTCGTCGTAGGTGTAGACCAGGGAGTCTACCGATTCCAGCAGTTCGCCATCGGCGACGCTGTCGCGTTCTAGTTCGGCGTTAAGAGAGGGATTTTTGTCGACGATCTTGTTGTCCTTTTCCCAGTCGGCAAAGGAGTCGTACCGGGTGAGGAACAAGGAGCGCGACTTGCCTGACATTGAAGTAAGACCGACATAGTAGGCGGGGAACTTGGCTTTGGTCATCGCCTGGATAAAGGCGCTCTCCGTCTTGTCGTGGGCCATTCCGTTCTTGTAGGGCTTGGTGTACTCCCGGGTGATCTGCAAGACCTTGGTATGGGAAGGCGTTTCCTGTGCTACGGCGGCCAATGCACTGCCGGCAACCGCAATGGACAGTCCCAACACAAAGGGGCTGAGTTTTCTCATATGTGAATTACCTCCTTGATTTGCTCGGAGTTCACTCGCGATTTTGGGGGAGAGGAAAACCAGGGAAACGCACGTGCTCCAAGGTGGGGCGATTATGATGCATATCCCGGCCGCGTGTAAAGAAGTTTTTCAGTTAGTGGGGGTTAGGGACGAATGGCGTTTCGGGCCAGCGTCGCGGCTGGACGATTTCTGCCGAATTCCTGGAGGCGGAACCGCCTAAGTCAGTCCGGTTTTTCGCTCGTGGCGGGGTCAGTTATCTGGATGGTTTGCTGGTCGAAGCGCTTGTCTTCCTCGGTGAGGCCGGCGAGGAAGAAAGAGTTGGTAATTGTAGCTTTGCCCTGAGCTATGGAGGTTATTACGTAGCAGCAGCCGAGCCAGTGTGCTTCCTGAAAATCGGTGGGCGACCATTGCGCGGGGTGGTCTGGGTGCGAGTGGTAGAAGCCTGCGATGTCGAGTCCGCGGCTGCGGGCTTCGCGCTCGATTTTGACCAACTCGACTGGAGCGATCTGGTAGCGGTTGTGGGCGGAGTCAGTGCGGGTGTTGCCGGCGGGGACGGCGGATTCGACGAGCCATCCGGCCGGTTCGTTCCGGGCTGTGTCCGCAGGGGAATACCGGCCGAGCAGGGCGCCGCAGCACTCGTGGGGGTAAGTCTGTTCGCCGTGGGCGCGGATGGCGTCGTAAATGGAGCGGGACAGCAGGAGGAGGCTCATTCTTCCTCCCAGAATCGCTCGGAGAGATATTTGTCGGCCGAGTCGGGGAGGATGGTTACGATGGTGGCGCTGCGGCCGGCGGCGGCTTCTTCGCGTGCGATCTGGACACAGGCGTGGACGGCAGCGGCGGCGGAGATGCCGACCAGCAGGCCCTCGTCGCGCGCTAGGCGGCGGGCCATGTCGTAGGCGGCTTCGGTTTCTACTGCGAGTTGGCGATCGGCCAGCTGCGGGTTGTAGATGGGCGGCACGATGGAAGTGCCGAGGTGCTTGAGCCCTTCGAGGCCGTGGAAAGGCGAGTCTGGCTGCAGGCTGATTGCCTGAATTGCTGGATTGAACTCCTTGAGGCGCCGGGCGACGCCCATGAAGGTGCCGGTAGTGCCGAGGCCGGCCACAAAGTGAGTGACGCTGCCCGTGGTCTGCTGCCAGATCTCCGGGCCGGTGGTGCGGTAGTGGGCTCGCCAGTTGGCGTCGTTGGAGTACTGGTCCATGTAGCAGAAGTAGTCGGGGTCGTTGCCGGCCAGTTCGCGGGCGCGGAGGATTGCGCCGTCGGAGCCCTTGTCGGGATCGGTCCATTCAACAGAGGCACCGTAGGCGCGAAGAATGCGCTTGCGCTCGGGTGAGACGTTGGCGGGCATGGTGAGGTGGACAGGAAAGCCAAGGGCCGCACCCAACATGGCAAAGGCGATGCCGGTGTTACCGCTGCTGGCGTCCAGGACTGTCTTGCCCGGTGTGAGCAGGCCGCGGTCGCGTGCGTCGCGCACCATGGAGGCTGCGGCGCGGTCCTTGATGCTCCCGCCGGGGTTAGCCCACTCGGCCTTGGCAAGCAGGGTGACGGAGTTGGGATGCGGGAGGGGCGAGATGAGGCGTGCGATTTCGTCTAGACGGAGCAGCGGCGTCTGTCCGATGCGCTCGGAAATTGAAGAGCCGGGTTGGGAAAGCGGCGTTTCTGTTTCCATGCGGAAATTGCAGCCTGCTGTGTGGGTGTGCGAGATTGGAGTTACGGCGAGGACGCCGACATAACTACTTAGCTATCCTCGCAGACTGGAAAGCCGCCATGAGGAAAAAATCCCGCCATACGAACTTCGATCAGACACTCGATATCCTGCGCGCTCATTCTTTTGATATTTCGACATTTGCAGGGGTCAAAGGCGGGTTCCTGATAAGCAAAGATGGGATGGGTGCGGTTCTGGTTGCCCACCAGGATCAGGCAGCCATAGCGGTGAGCCCCGGAGCGCTGATTCGGGGAGAGGTGGCGCGGTTGCTCGATCGCGGATACCAGAAGTTCATTAAAACCTCCCAACATGAGCTTCCTGCGTCGGCAACGCAATTGCATGCTATCCATCAATTCAGCGAGGAGCTGAAGCAGCTAACCGGGGCGACCAGCCTGTACAACGAGTCATTAGGCACCACCAGCGACCGGTATCAATACGATCGCCTGAAGGGCCGTGAAGCCGCGCAACCAGAGCCGGAGCGCAACTAGGACCGCCGTGCCCATTTGGCAGGTGGCTCCCGGTAGCTACCCCCGAAAGCCGGGCGGAGCGGTGCATGGTACGGGAAGACAAAGAGGTAAGCGCTTCGAACGACATAGCGGCTGGCCCGTCTGGCGATCCCCGCAACCGCCGCTGCCAACCGCGTTATGCCGTGAATGAAGACTCAATCTTGTTGCTGGTGAGCCACGGTCTTTCCCTTCAAAGCCACATTCTGGATCTGAGCCTCGATGGGTGTCGGCTGAGCACGCGGGAGCGGTATACCGCGGGCACCCGGACGCGCGTCGAAGTTACCTTCAAAGTGAACGGGATCGCATTCCGTTTCTTAGGCATAGTTCAATGGACGGACGGAAAACACTTGCTGGGTATTCACTTTGTGGAGATGATTTCGAGGCGCAGGGAGCAGTTGGCCGAGGTGATCTGCGAGATGGAAGCTGTGGCAGCGGCTACGGCGGCAAAGGCGGCCGCGGAGAGAGAGGACGCCGAGCTGGAGCACCAGGCGGAAATAGAAGTCGGGGACACCGAAGATACGGAACTGCTCGGGGACCTGGCGCTGGCCGAAGAGCAGATGAAGATCGAGGAAGTGGCCCGTTGCCTGGAGCAGGTACGTGCAAAAGAACTTGCGAACTGGGAGGCGCAACAGTGGGCCGAGATACAGGAGCTTGAGCAAAGAGCCGAAGTCCCGCGGACAGTCGATAAATTAGCGTCTATCGGCCGGGCACCAGTGAAACGCGATCGCCGCGCCCAGGAGCGGCACACGGTAGATACTGCGGCTACGATTCTTTTGGTAAAGGTGGGTTCAAGGCTCAGCGGGCGCATTGTGGATTTGAGTTTGAACGGTTGCCGCATCCACTGCGATGAACGATTTCCGGTTGGAGTCTATACGCGCGTTGAGACGGAGTTTCGCCTTGAAGGGCTGCCCTTCCGACTGGGCGGTGTGATCCAGGCCGTCCATGACCGGCGCAATGTGGGCATACGGTTCTTGGATATGAGCCAGCGCAAGCGGGAACAGGTGGAGCAGTTGATCGCAGAGATTGCGGAGATGGAAAAGAAACAACCCGATCCCGCGGATTCGGCAGAAGGAACGATGGGAGGCGAGAACTGATGGCGCCGCGCAAGCCCCCCATGCCTCAGAGGGCGCTGCGGCGTCCGGCGAGCAGGTTGAAGACCAGGATGATTACGGCCACGACCAGCAGAAGGTGAATGAGTCCGCCGGCGATATGGAAGCTGAAGCCGAGGAGCCACAGAATTAGCACGATTACGAAGATTGTCCAGAGCATGGATTTTCCTTTGGTGATTCGTGGACGCCTGCAATCGCCGGGCGTCCACGAATATTCACAGTTAGTTGTTAATTGGCAGCGACTGCCTGCGCCTTTGCATCCCTGACAGCGTCGAGGAATACGTGAGCGGCCTGAGGCACGGCCACTTCGCCCTGCAGAATGCGGCGAGTGGAGATGTCATGGCCGTAGATTGCTTCGGTGGAGTCGTCGTCACGGCGGACGGCAGAGCCTTTGAGCGCGACCCCGGCAAAAGCGCCGCGGGCGCGTGAGTAAGTGAGAATTTCGGTATTCAGCTTCCAGTCGGTATCGGCAGAAGCGTGACGTCCGACCGGTCCGGCTGCCGCAGAGGCGTCGGCGCCGATCTCGAACTTACTGCCGATCAACTGCTCCATGCCTTTTTCGTTCTGGATGATGAGGACAAGGTCCACGCCTTCGACGCCAATCTGAAAGCCGAAGCTCCCGCCGGTGACGGTGAAGAATGCAGGAGCGCTCCATCCGTTGGCAGTGCGGCAGGTGGTAACACCTCTGCCATTTTCAGCGCCCAGTACAAATCCGCCTTTGAGCATATGGGGAACCACGGCGATGCATTTTGCATGTTCGAGGACTTCTTCCGGAATGCCCTTGTCGGGTGCCGACATGATTTCATTGAGTACTTTCCCGGCATGGTCGAGCCGGTCGGTTGTCGCTTCGCGATCGCTTGCCGCCCAGCCAAAGCTTGAAAGACTGAGTACTGCCACGAGAGTCATAAGTTTCTTCATGAATTTCACCGTTTTCTACCTATGCGCAGCGACACTTGATTCCCGCGCACTGGGGCGCACAAGGTAATTCCGACGTTAGCGGGATTTGATTGCGGCGTCTGAGCAATCCGGCTCTCGGTGAAGGCCGAGGATCCTCTTTTTCTTTTGTAGGAATACGTCGCCGGGGAGCAGACCTCGGGGAGCCTTGGAAATTTTCCATAAAAGTGAGCAAAATTGAACAGATTGTCCACCTGCTGGTGTGCAATGTTATGCTAAAATCTTGCAGAAAGTGTGAAGTTCAGCGCAGTGTTGTGGAGGTTGCTTTGGAATGTGGCGTTTTCAGCTCCCAAGGTGGCCACAGTGCATTGCAGACACTGAGCTGGCCGGGCCAATTCCGTTGCAGGTTTAAGACCAGCGGGATCTGGAGCCAATAGCAGGCTCCAGGTCCCGCGAAGATTCCCGCGCAAGTGCTGCAGGTGGATGGAGGCCGCGACGATGGTCGAGCTTGAGAAGCCCGGTTTTGATGCAGCTGCGTTTCTGGCGCGCGCAGGCCTGGGGCGCAGAGTCATTCAAATAAAGCCGAAGGGAGCTTTCTTTTCACAGGGCGAGCCGGCGGATTCGGTTTTTTATATTCAGGGAGGCCGGGCCAGGGTCACGGTCCTGTCAGACGCCGGCAAGGAAGCTACGATTACGCTTCTTTCCACGGGAGACTTCGTTGGAGAAGAGGCGCTGGCGGCATCGACTAGTCTGCGTCTGTCGACGGCCACGGCTATTACAGCTTGCAATGCGCTGAAGATTCAACGCGGAGAGATGATACGTGTATTGCACGAGGAGCATAAATTCTCTGACCTGTTTTTGAAGTTTCTGCTGGCACGGAGCATGCGCGTCCAGGCCGACCTTGTGGATCAGCTTTTCAACTCCAGCGAGAAGCGGCTGGCGCGGGTACTTTTGCTGATGGCGGAGTTTGGCAAGGCGGGCGAGCCCGGCGAGCCGGAGATGCTGCTGCCCAGGATTTCGCAGGAGACGCTGGCGGAGATGATCGGGACGACGCGGTCGCGGGTGAGCTTCTTCATGAACCGCTTTCGCAAGCTCGGGTTTATTGACTACGACGGCCGCATCCGCGTGCACAAGTCGCTGCTGAATGTGATTCTGCACGACCAGGTGCCGGAGGAGAGTGGCAAGAGACTGGACATATCGGGGATAGCAGGAACGTAACTCATGGGCACCGAGTAATTTCCTGGCAGTCCTGTCCAAAATTGAACAGCATTGTGATTCGTCGGATGGGACACTCGCTCCAACTCCATGGTGAAGAACTACCTGGCGGGGGTGCGACGTGCTTAACGCAAAAGGAAGCCTTCTCATCGTTGACGATGAGTCCTCAATTCGAATCTCCCTTTCCCATGTACTTACTGAGATCGGATACAGCGTGCGAATAGCTGAGGACGGCTTCTCCGCATTGGCGGAGATGCACCAGGGAGGAGTCCCCGATATCCTTCTGTCCGATCTCAATATGCCTGGGATGTCCGGCTTTGAGTTGCTGTCGGTGGTCCGGCGCAGGTTTCCAGTGATCCGGACAGTCGCGATGAGCGGGGCGTTCTCCGGTGACGAAGTTCCTTCAGGCGTTGCCGCGGATGCGTTCTACCAAAAGGGCAGTAGCCTTGGTTCGCTGTTGAAGATCATGGAAGCGCTTCCTCAAATGGTGCGTCGTGCTTCCCAATCTTGCCGTGTGGCAGAACCCCTCTGGTTTCATCGCCGCGGAAACGACCCTTCGGGAAAGCTGCCGGAATCAATCACCTGCCCGCAATGCCTTCGAACCTTCTCCCGGACTCTCGACGGCTTTGAAGGCATGACGCACGAAATGCATTGTGTCCATTGCGGCAATTCAATTCACTACGAAATCGTCGAGCCTTCAGGCCAAACGATGCCACAAGGATTTCAGAGTAACGCCGGTGCGGCCGACCCGTCCCAGAACGCGTTCCCCCTCAGCAATTAATCGCATCAATAGAAAGTTGGGTCCATGTATTCCATCGCTGAAACTAACCTGCTGGTACGCGCGCAGATCAAGCTACCCGCAGGCCTGAAACTAGTCACGGAAGAGTTTCGCGAAGGTTGGTGCTTTGTGGGGACCAAAGATGCGCGGCTGTTGGAGATAAGGATTCTGAGGCGGGGATGGAAGTTCATCAAAATGGTCGATGGGTGGTTGCGTAGCGGACTAGGAGAGACGCCGCAGGCGGCTATTGCCAACGCGCTCCATTTGGCTCTGCGCCACGTGAGCCCGCACTTCAACGCTGTGGAAGTGAATCATGTCGAGTGGACGCAATACCCGTGGTTCTTTCTCGCCAGGGTGATGGTCAATCCGTACCGGATTCAGCAAGGCGCGATTCAGCCTGTGCCGGATGATGCATTGCCCCCTGCGAATACCCTCCGGCCCAGGCTGTTGGCAGCAAACGCAGCAGCGTTATTTCCGAATTTCGGCAGTGCAATGCCCATGTTGAAAGAGATGCTGGTTTTATCCCGCAGTACGCAGGCCAAAACCCAATGACAATCGTACAGATGGCACTGATCTTATTTGTTTTTTATACAGCGTTGCGAGTTCCGCGAGAGCCGGCGGTCAGCCGTGCGCGCTCGCGTTGCAGTTCCCGATAAACATCACTCTTTGATTGGCCGAGTTCACGGGCCAGGCGCTTGAGGGCTTCTTTCTCATCGACGCCGGCTTCGGCCTGGATCTGCGCGATGCGGTCGGCAATCTTCTGGGAAACGGCGGCCCGCGTGCCTGACAGGGCCTGTGCCGGAGGGGCAACGAGCAGGGTGATTTCGCCGCGAATGCGATCGCGAGCGGCTAATTGCTGTCGCGCGGCGGCAACGGTTGTGCGCAGAAATTCCTCATGAATTTTGGTGAGCTCGCGGGCGACGACGACGTGAAGATCGGGACCCCAGACAGCCTCGAGATCGGCAAGCGTGTCGAGAATGCGGTGCGGAGCTTCGTAAAAGATGAGCGTGCAGGAGGCGTCGGCTTTGGTTGACAAGGCCGAGAGTTCTTCGAGGCGGGTCCGCCGCGCACCGGCCTTTTCTGGCAGGAATCCGATGAAGTGGAATTCACCGGTGGGTAGGCCAGAAGCGATAAGCCCACTGAGGGCAGCGTTCGCTCCCGGGATGGGAATCACTGGCAGGCCGGCGGCGATAGCTTCATTGGCCAGCCAGGCGCCGGGGTCGCTGATGCCGGGCATGCCGGCGTCGGAGACGAGCGCGATGCGGCCGCCTACCTTGAGTGCTTCAATCAACTCCTCGGCGCGATGGCGCTCATTGTGCTGATGGCAACTTACGGTCGGGGTTGCAATCTGGAAGTGGTTGAGAAGCTTCTGGGTCTGGCGTGTGTCTTCGCAGGCAATGCGGTCAACGTGCCGAAGAACATCGAGAGCGCGGAGGGTGATGTCGCCGAGATTGCCGATGGGAGTGGCGACGAGGTAAAGGCCGGGTGCCAAGCCGCTTGCCGGGGCGTCCGTCATTCGGGGCTAGTCTCCCGATCCCTGGCGGGCGTCCTCGCGTTCCATGCGGCGCTGCTCGGAAAGCAACGACATGGAACTCATCAGGTTTTGCACGCTGACGATGCCAACAACGCGTCCGCTCTCGGTGACGGGAATCAGCGCCAGGCCGTGGCCTGCGGTGAGCCGGCGGATGGTGGTGCCGAGAGTGTCCTCGGGCTTTGCCACCTGGAAGGCGCGCGACATGACTGACTGGATGTAGCCGTTGCCGTCGTTGCGGAGAGCGTCCACAATGCGCTGGCGAGAGACGATGCCGACCAGTTGCGGGCCGCGCACGACAGGGAAATCTTCCTGAAGTGAGTGAACGCAGCGGACCAGTGCGTCGGCCAGGGTGTCAGAGGCCGAGAGGGTGGCGAAATCGGTGAGCATGACTTCGCGCATGCACACGGTGTCGACCACGGACTGGAAGAAGACGCCCTGATCTTCGATTTGCGCGCCGATCATGATAAAGAAGCCGGCAAGAATGAGCCAGGGATTGTGGAGCAACATGCCGCCGAGCATGGCAGCCAGGGCGATTACCTGTCCGATGCCTGCGGAGGCGCGGCCAGCGGGAGCGAAGCCGTGCTTCCGGGCAAAGCCGCCGCGGATGAGGCGGCCGAAGTCCAGTGGATAGGCCGGCAGCAGGTGCAGTGCTCCGAGGAAAAACTGCATCCAGACCATGCTGCGGATCAGGTGGTCGGGTGCGATTAGAGGCAGGGCAAACAGGGGAACGTCTGCACTGGCGCCGAGAACGGAGGCGGCCAGCACCAGGGCCGTTGCCCAGTTGGCCAGGGGGCCGGCCAGTGCGATGACAAACTGTCCGCTGCCCTGATTGGCGATCTCCTGGCTTTCAGGATTGGCGTAGGCGAAAAGTCCGCCGATGGGGAGCAGGAGCACGGCGCGTATGCGGAGGCCAAGCCAGGCCGCGACCAGCAGACGCGCGATTTCGCGCACCATTACCGCAGCGACGATGATCAAGAAGAGGCCCAGGCCGCGCTGCCATCCGTCGCCGGCGCTGATGCCGAAGAAGACCAGGACGAGCAGCGGGAAGAAGATATGGACGCGCATTTCCACGCCCATCCAACGGCCCAGCGGGATTGACCAGCCTCGCATACTCCGATTGTAGTTGGTTCGGGGCAGGATTGCAGTCGGTCGGGGCCGGGAGCGCTTCGCGTATGCTGGTTGGCGATGCGGATCATTGCCGGAACATTTCGCTCTCGGGCGCTGGAGGCACCGGCGGGATTGGCCACTCGGCCTACCAGCGACCGGCTTCGGGAGACGCTGTTCAACGTGCTGGCGCCACGGATCAAGGGCGCGGCATTTCTTGATTTATATGCCGGTTCGGGCGCAGTGGGGATTGAGGCCGTGAGCCGGGGTGCGGCGCAGGTCACGTTTGTGGAGCGGGCTCCGGCGGCGCTCAAGGTGCTGCGGGCGAATCTGGACCGGCTGGGGCTTTTGGAGGGATTCCGAATTCAGACCGGGAGCGTGGGGTCGTTTCTACGCAGGCCTCTGGCTGGGGTGGCAGGGTTTGATGTGGTGTTTCTGGATCCTCCTTATGACGCGGCTGAAGAGTACATGGCGGCGCTGGGGCTGCTGGGCGGGGCTTCGGTCGGGCTGCTGGCTGCGGGTGCGGTGGTGATTGCCGAGCATCGGCGCAAAGAGCGGCTGGAAGAGCAGTATGGGGGCCTGGTACGCACTCGGCTGCTGGAACAAGGCGATGCGTCGCTGAGTTTTTATTCGGCGGGAATGATTGCAGAACCAAAATGATCCAGTAGCGGATTGGATCTGAAGTGAAAGGCGTACGAATGCAAAGGATGAAGTGGAAAGTGCGTGCTGGATGGGCGTTGGCGGCGTTCGTTTTATGCGGGGCTGCATTGTCTGCGCAGAATTTGGAGCCGTGGGAGATTGGGCCGTTTGCTCGACCTGCGGCGGGGAACCCGGTGATTGCGCCGCGGCCGGAGTCAACGTTTATCGATCCGGTGTTGAAGACGCCGGTGCATTGGGAAGCGCTGCATACTTTCAACCCGGCGGCGATTGTGCGGGATGGCAAGGTGTACGTGCTTTATCGGGCCGAGGACGACTCGGGGGCGATGGAGATTGGCGGACACACTTCACGACTGGGGCTGGCGGAGAGCGAGGACGGCATTCACTTTACGCGGCGCGCCGAACCGGTCTTCTTCCCAACCTCTGACGGCGAGAAAGCGCGCGAGTGGCCGGGCGGCGTGGAGGACGCGCGCATTGTGGAGGGGGAAGACGGGACGTACGTGCTGACCTATACGCAGTGGAATCGGCAGACCTACTCGGTAGGGATTGCCACTTCGCCCGATCTGCTGCACTGGACCAAATTCGGGACGGCCTTTCTGCATGAAATGGGCGGCAAATATGACTCACTCAAGTACAAGTCGGCGGGGATTGTGACGCGGCTGGACGAAAGCAAGGGACGTTTGATCGCGGCGAAGATCGACGACAAGTATTGGATGTACTGGGGTGAAGGGGCGATCCACCTGGCAACGTCTGCGGACCTGATTCACTGGACGCCGCTTGAAGACGCGACCGGTGCGCCCGCAGAAGGGATGGGCCCTCGACCGAAGCACTTCGACAGCACATTTCCCGAGACCGGGCCACCGCCGGTTCTGACGAGCAAGGGAATCGTGGTTCTCTACAACGGAAAGAATGCTGTGAAAGGCGGCGATCCCGCGCTGGGGCCCAATGCGTACGGAGTCGGAGAGGCGCTGTTTGAACCCTATAACCCGTTTCGGATCGTCGCACGCGCGGAACATCCGGTGCTGAAGCCGGAGATGGCTTACGAGAAGACCGGGCAATATGCGGCCGGGACCACTTTCGCCGAAGGGCTGGTGGTGTTTCACGGGCGCTGGTTTCTTTATTACGGGTGTGCAGATTCACTAGTTGGGGTAGTGACGGCGCCGGTGAAGTAGATTTGGCGACCGAAGCATGGTGACTTTGCGGCCAATCTCTCGGCGGCGCTGCTACACTTCGCGGCGTCTTTCAAATCAGCTTTCATTTTGCGGGGTAAGGATGCGGATTCGTGCCGGTGCGGCGCTATTGATGGGGATTGTGTGCGTGGTGGGAAACGCGCAGTCGATGAAGCATCCAGGTGTGCTGGTAGGCAGGCAGCAACTGGATTATGTTAAGCAGCAAGTTAAGGCGAAGAAGGATCCAATCTACAGCCAATATCGGAAGGCCGTGGCAAGCCAATACGCGGCGATGGACTACAAAGTGCTTGGACCGCCGGAGACTGGCATTATCGACTGCGGGGCATATTCCAGGCCGGATCACGGATGCCACGCCGAGGATTCGGATGCGAGCGCGGCCTATCTTCAGGCGGTGTTGTGGTGGATCACGCGCGATCATCGCTACGCTGCCAACGCGATCCGCATCATGAACACCTACAGCTACAAGGTGAAGGGGTACACAAACGCGAACACGCATCTGCAGGCCGCGTGGAGCGCGGAAATGTGGCCGCGTGCGGGCGAGATTGTCCGGCACAGCCGCGCAGGATGGAAGGCAAAAGATGTGCAGGCATTCAGCGACATGCTGACCAAAATCAACCTGCCACTGATTCGCGATGGAGCGCCGCGGAATGTTGGCAACTGGCAGTTGAGCATGGTCGAAGGCATGATGGGCATTGCCGTATTCACAGACGATCGCGCTCTGCTTACGTATGCGGAAAACATGTGGCGTGAGCGCGTGCCGGCGTATTTCTACAACCCGAAACTGGATGGGGATCATCCCAGGGTCCTCACCCCCGGTCCCCACGAGGGATGGTTTGGGCAGACCACGTTTGATGAAACCATGAATGGTGTGGCGGCAGAGACATGCCGCGACCTGGAGCATACGGGATACGCTATCTCCGCCACCATAGCCGCGGCAGAGACGGCGCATATTCAGGGCGACAAGCTCTATGAGGACGAGGAGCCGCGGCTGATCGGGGCGCTGGAGTTTCACGCGCATTTGCTGTTGAAAAAAGAGCCGGTGCCAGCGACGCTATGCGGTGGAAATATTCGCTACGGCGCGGGATACACATTCGGCATCGGGTACAACGAGTTCCACAACCGCCTGGGGCAGCCGTTGCCGGAGACACGCGAGTGGCTGGACAAGGTGATGGCGATTCCGGAGCCGGTAGATATTCACACAACCGTCTTCGAGATGCTGACACACGGTGCGGATGCCGCACAGGCAAAGCAGTAGGGTGCTTTGGCGGAAAGATTTCGAAAGCACTTGGCGCGGCAGGCCGAAGCCGGTGCAGCTACAATGGGCGGCATGAAAACAGCACGATTGTTTGGTGCTTTGGCCGCGCTTGCACTATTAGCTGCCGGTTCGGCTGTGATGAATTCGCAGGCGGCTCCCGCAGCGGCTCGGACGCCGGGTGCTGAGCCGCAACTGGTAATTCTCGATACGGATATTGGGGACGACATTGATGACGCCTTTGCGCTGGCGCTGGTGCTGCGCAGTCCGGAGCTGCGGTTGCTGGGCGTTGAAACGGCCTTCGGCGATACGGAACTGAGAGCTCGTCTTGTTGACCGCTATCTGAAAGCGATCGGCCGGCAGGACATTCCCGTGATGGCCGGGGTGGAGACAAAGAGCGTCCACTTCACTCAGGCGGCCTATGCAAAGCAGTCGCCAGCGCTGAAGCACAAGGGCGCGGTCGATTTTCTGCTGGGGCAGATTCGGGTACATCCGGAGCAGATCACGCTCGTCGCGATCGGACCGTTGTTCAATGTTCAGGCGGCAATTGCGCGTGATCCTGCGACGTTCAAAAAGCTGAAGCGGGTCGTGATCATGGGCGGCAGTGTTTATCGGGGCTACGACGGAAAGGACGGAAGCAGGCAGAGCGCGCCATCGCCGGAGTGGAATATTTTGTGCGATCCGGCGGGGGCCGCGGCGCTGCTGGGATCCGGGGTTCCGGTTTTCGTAATGCCGCTCGACTCGACTCAGATTCATTTGGAAAATCCGGCGTTGGGGGCAGTCTTAGCTCACGGCTCGCCGCTCACCGATCAGCTAACTCTGCTTTACCACCAATGGACCGGGGCAAACGAATGGCGCCGGCCAACTTTGTTTGACCCGGTGGCAGTGACTTATGTGATCCGCCCCAATCTTTGCCCGGCGACGCCGATGCGGCTGGAAGTGGACGACAAGGGGTTTACGAAACCGGTTGAGGGAGTTCCCAACGCCCAGGTCTGCCTGCACTCGGACGAGAAGGGATTTCTTGAATTTCTCCTGGGCCGGATTGCTGGGGAGACGGTACACTGACGAGCGGAGCGGTGAAAGAGGGAGGCAATTTTGCCTCAACCTTGGGTTGGCCTGGGGATTTCCAGAGGATCAAGCGATCTGTTGTGCGCCCCGTCACTTCCAACTCCATTGACAGCAGAGGAAAGTAGGATAAAAATGGCGAGTCGAAGTAAATCAACCAGTGGTGTGTGTCCAACGGAGGGAAAGTGAAAAACGTGGCGAAAATGAATGTTTTGATGTCTTTGGCAATTTTGGGAGCGGGAATGGTTTTGGCCGGCTGCAAGTCAGCTCCGGAACTGACACAGGCCCAGGCGCTTTCAATGATCCAAGCCAAGTATGATGCAACGCCTGCGGTTGGCGCGAACATCATCGTGAACAACGACGGCATGGTGCAGGGCGCGACGGCCAAGTACTGGAACCGGACTACGATTTATCCCAACAAGTATTGGGCTGACTTCACCCTGACTCCTGAAGGCAAGAAGGTTGTCAAGCAGGTAACCGGGGGCGATGTGATCAAGTGGCGGCCGGATAGCCCCACAGACGCGAAATACTCGATTGTCATGGTAACGGTGGCTGCCAATCACCTCAAGGCGCGCGATATCAAGGATATTCAGGATGTCGGACAAACCAAGACGGTTACCTACACTGAGGGCGTTGATCTGACTGGTGTTGCCGACCCGTTGGTGGGGATTGCCCACAATCCAGGCAACCAGTTGAGCACCACTCGGACGGCGGACTTTGTTCTGGATGGCGGGGCCTGGAAACTGCAATCAATCAATTAGGTCGGCAAGAATCCTCCGGGATGGGGTCCGAATGCGTTGACCCCGCCCGCATTTCTTGCTATTGTAAGAAGGTTCCGCAAGAACACGCTCGTTCGTGTGTCTTAACGAAGGGCGTGTATGGGCAACTCCTCCGGCAGCAATGGGTGGGTTGGTCCCCGGGCCAGGTGAAGTTAACCGGCCAGATTGGTCCCCGAAGTAGCTCTCTTCTTGCGGGGGCAGGGATACATCGCATCGGCGCCCGCGCGTTCTCCACCTTGGAGGGCTATGCGGGCCGGAAGCGGCGAAACGGAGCCGGCTTTTCCTGGGATTATCAGGAAAACGAACGGCCACCGTCCCGGTTCTCGTCTGAGATTGGAACGAAGGCAGACGCGAAGCAGTAACAATAGGGCTTCCGTGCGTGTGTGCGCCGGTAATTGGTGCGCATGAAAGCAGGGGAGGCCTGATGGGTCTGCGCGCGGCTGTTGGGTTTGGATGTTGAAGGGTTATTTGACGCGGTAAGGAGTTTCAGTTTGCCTACATTCAATCAGTTGGTTCGCAAGGGGCGCACGGCCCCCCGTTACAAGACGGCGTCACCTGCCCTGCAGGCCTCGCCGCAGCGGCGCGGTGTCTGCACCCGTGTGTATACACAGACTCCGAAGAAGCCGAACTCGGCCCTGCGCAAAGTAGCCCGCGTGCGGCTGACCAACGGGATTGAGGTGACCACCTACATCCCCGGCATCGGCCACAATCTACAGGAGCACTCGATTGTGCTTATCCGCGGAGGCCGTGTAAAGGATCTGCCGGGTGTGCGTTATCACGTGGTCCGGGGCACTCTGGATTCGGTGGGCGTGGCCAACCGCATGCAGAGTCGTTCAAAGTACGGGGCCAAGCGCGCCAAGGGCGGCGCGGCACCGAAGGGCAAGAAGTAACTAACGGTTCCGGGGCGAAGTTTAGAACCCGGACTAGGGCAGCAGAAGCGGCGCGAAAGCGCGAAGGACTTTGAGGACTATGCCGAGAAAAGGGCACATTGCGAAGCGGGAAGTAGCGCCGGATCCAGTCTATGGGTCCACGCTGGTGACCAAGTTTGTGAACTCGATGATGTGGGGCGGAAAGAAGTCGACAGCCCAGGGCATCTTCTATGAGGCGATGAAGACCCTCGAAGAGAAGGGCGGCGGCGACGACGCTCTGAAGCTCTTCAAGAAGGCGGTAGAGAACTGCAAACCGCTGCTCGAGGTCAAGACCCGCCGTGTGGGCGGCGCCAACTACCAGGTGCCGATCGAAGTCGCCCCCGATCGGCGTACCTCGCTGGCGATTCGCTGGCTGATTACGTATGGCCGCAATCGTGGCGAAAAGGGCATGACCGACAAGCTGAGCAACGAACTGCTGGATGCGGCCAACGGGCGAGGCGCGGCCATGAAGAAGAAGGAAGATGTGCACCGCATGGCCGAGGCCAACAAGGCCTTTGCTCACTACCGCTGGTAAGCGGGCGGGAATCGTAAGAGATTGGGCCGGGGTGATCAATACTCCGGCTGGATGGGGTCCGATAGATCGGCTCCGAAGCACTTGATATCAGAAATCAACCGCGGGCCAGAAGCGCCTGCAAGGAAAACAAACGTGGCTCGCACCGTACCTCTGAATCGTTGCCGGAACATCGGAATCATGGCGCACATCGACGCCGGGAAGACGACAGCGACAGAGCGCATCCTGTTTTATACCGGCATCACGCACCGCATCGGCGAAGTGCATGAAGGCACGGCGACCATGGACTACATGGAGCAGGAGCAGGAGCGTGGCATCACGATCACATCGGCCGCCACCACCTGCATGTGGAAAGACGTCCGGATCAATATCATTGACACTCCCGGCCACGTGGACTTTACCGCCGAAGTAGAGCGCAGCCTGCGCGTCCTTGACAGTGCGGTGGCGCTGTTTGACTCCGTTTCCGGCGTGCAACCGCAGACTGAGACCGTCTGGCGGCAGGGCGACAAGTACAAGGTTCCGCGCATCTGCTTCGTGAACAAGATGGACAAGAACGGCGCCGATTTCGAGCACGTTCTCGAGACCATCCGCAAGCGTCTGGGCGCACGTCCCGTGGCGCTGCAGATTCCCATTGGCGCGGAAGCCGGCTTCAAGGGCGTGGTCGATCTCATCGAGATGAAGGCCGTCCTGTGGCATGACGAAACGCTGGGCGCCGAATTCTCAGTCGAGCCGATTCCTGCCGACCTCCAGAAGAAGGCCGAGGCTTTTCGACTGCAGTTGATTGAAGTTATCGCCGAAACCGACGATGTGCTTTTGGAGAAGTTCCTGGAAGGCGAGACGCCCACGATTGAGGAACTCAAGGCTGGTATCCGCCAGGCCACCATCGATCTGAAGATCTTCCCAGTGCTGTGCGGAAGCGCATTCAAGAACAAGGGCATTCAAACGCTGCTCGATGCAGTCGTTGACTATCTGCCCAGCCCTCTCGACAAGCCTCCGGTCGAAGGCATCGACCCCCATCATCACGATCGGGTCGAGATCCGCAAGCCGGACGATAACGAACCGCTTGCGGCTTTGGCCTTCAAGATCATCAACGATCCCTTCGGCAAACTTTGCTTTGTGCGCGTCTATTCGGGCTCGCTCAAGACCGGCGACACGGTGCTGAATCCGCGCACCGGCAAGACCGATCGCATTGGCCGCCTGGTAAAAATGCACGCCAACAAGCGCGAGGATGTGTCCGAGATCTTGGCCGGCGACATCTGCGCATGCGTGGGGCTGAAAGAACTGAAGACCGGTGACACGCTCTGTGCGCCGCATCATGAGATTGCGCTCGGCGCCATCACATTCCCGGAGACGGTGATATCGGTAGCCATCGAGCCCAAGACCAAGGCCGATCAGGAGAAGATGGGCGTTGCCCTGGCGCGGCTGGCTGACGAGGACCCCACCTTCAAGGTGCGGACCGACGAAGATTCGGGCCAGACGATTATCAGCGGCATGGGCGAGCTGCACCTGGAAATTCTGGTCGACCGCATGAGGCGCGAGCATAAGGTCGAGGCCAATGTCGGCGAGCCGAAGGTTGCCTTCCGCGAGACCATCCGCAAGAAGGCTGAAGCCGAGGGCAAGTACATTCGCCAGACCGGCGGCTCGGGCAACTACGGGCATTGCAAACTGCGCGTCGAGCCCAACACCCCCGGCGCGGGCTACGAATTCATCAACGAGATCAAGAGCGGTTCGGTGCCCAAGGAATACATCAAGCCCATCGACCAGGGCGTGCAGGGCGCGCTCGAGTTGGGCATCCTGGCCGGCTACCCGATCGTGGACGTGAAGGTAACGCTTTACGACGGCAGCTACCACGAAGTGGACTCGAACGAAATGGCCTTCAAGTTTGCCGGCTCGATCGCGTTCAAGGAAGCCGCACGCAAGGCCTCGCCAGTGCTGCTTGAGCCGGTAATGGCCGTTGAAGTCACCGTTCCCGAAGAGTACATGGGCGTCATCATCGGCGACATCAACTCGCGCCGCGGACGGATCGAGGGCATGGAGCACATGGCTGGTTCACAGGTGATCAAGGCCATCGTGCCGTTGAAAGAAATGTTTGGCTACGTGAACGAGATTCGTTCGTCCACGCAGGGCAGGGCTTCGTATTCGATGCAGTTTGCGCGCTACGAAGAAGCTCCGCGCATGATTGCCGATGAAATCATCGGCCGGGCGCAGGGCAAGTAAGCAAGAAAAGGTTTTGGGGCTGGAGCCGGATGGCCGGCGCCCCGGGTTGAAACGTGCAGTACAAGCTACGAAAGGGATGCAGGGACTTTTATGGCGAAGGAAAAATTTGATCGTACGAAGCCTCACGTGAACGTGGGGACGATTGGACACATCGATCACGGCAAGACGACGCTGACTGCGGCGATCACGAAGGTTTTGCAGAAGCACAACCCGAAGAACCAGTTCCGTTCTTTCGACTCGATCGATAACGCGCCGGAAGAGCGGGAGCGCGGCATTACGATTGCGACGGCGCACGTTGAGTATGAGACCAAGAACCGCCACTATGCGCAC
>DASRLI010000037.1:0-3662 GCA_035648535.1 Occallatibacter sp.
CTCTGCTCCTAAATACCTGATCTTCGATCGCGGCGCAAACTTCAATCAGGAAGTCATCGACACGGTGAAAAACTTCGGCACCCAGCCGAAACGAACCAGCTTCCGCAGTCCTTGGCAAAACGGCGTTGCCGAGCGTTGGGTCGGCAACTGTCGACGTGATTTGCTTGACCATGTGATCGTGCTCAACGAACGGCATTTGAAGCGCTTCATGAATGAGTACGTCCGCTACTATCACGACGACAGAACGCACCTTGCACTGGACAAAGGAACGCCTGCCGGTCGTGAAGCAGAAAAGAATCCCGATGCAGGCCGCAAGGTCATATCCATGCAAAGACTCGGCGGCCTGCACCATCGTTACGACCTCGCTGCTTGAGGTTCGGTACGGATCGTTCTCAAATCGATTGAATGCTCCGAGGGGAAGTGTGTCTGCCGCCAAACCGCAATGTGCCCGATGGGCTCTTGCCGGCGCACAACCAATTCCCAACCACTCTCAATTCTTCTTTCGCCAGCTTGCCTAGCAGATCTGCTCTTGTCTTAACGGTTATGCGCAAGTCATTTGGTTTCCGGATAGAATTTTGGCGAAGCACGCCTCTTTTGTTGGTCATTCAGTGCTTCTGCCACGCGAAGGAATCGTTTCTCAAATCGGCTGGAACTGCTGTTGAGGAGCGAAATCAAGACCTGCGAGACAAATGGCATCGATGCCATTGCCGCGGCGAGAGCGCCCGATAGTCCCAATTTTGTTAAGCGGATCGGCACATCGGACTCTGCTTCGATTTCGGCGTTTGCTTGGCGAATCTCAATCCCCACTGGATCATCGATGGCCATGAGTCCTCCACTCTCTGACATTAAGGCTCCGCCAGAAAATCGCCGAGCAGTTGGCGAAAGACGATTGCGGTTGGTTCCCAATCTCCCTGCATCGCTTTGGCGCCGGCTTCGGCGTAGCCGGCGTTGGGTCTCGGGCGCAAGCTGACAAAGGGCGGCAGGCCATAACGCATGGCAATGCTGTTGGCCCAAAGGCGCGCCGTGCGGCCGTTCCCGTTGGCGAAGGGATGGATTCGCACCCACTCAGCATGAACCCAGCCACAGAGGTCTACGATAGCCGCCAGTTGATCGGCGTTCGGCTCGTTGCCGGTAGGAAGCATTGCGTCCAGCTCCGCGACGAGCGCCTGGAGCTTGGTTTCAAAGTCTGCCAGAGCTCCTGCGACATTTGCTGCGTCCACGCCGTAGTGCGCCCCGACCCTCACCTGGACGTTTTCAAGACCTGGTTCGCCGCGAAACGCGCCGACGAAACGCGAGTCAGGTACTCTCAAGTCTTTCATGAAGAGGGTTTGCCAACGCCTTGCCGATTCCACCGTCGGGTGTTCGCGCCGCTGCGCCGCACGGATAATTTCGTCGAGAACCTGCGCAAGGTTCTCCCGTAACTGGGGACTGTCAGCGTCCCAATCAGGCACCTAGAAGCTCACGAATCCTGCTCTGCGCAGGCCCGACCGGTGCGAGCTTCCCATCCATGAATTGACCTTCGATCAGTTCGCCTTTAAGTGGGTCGTCGAGGGTCGCCTCGGACACCACAAACGCAGCAATTGCGCTTTGGAATCCGGGATCACGCTCCCGGTAGGCTCGAAGGCGCGCAATGGTCGTTTCAAGGCTGCGCTCTTTCGGTCCACGACGGCTGAGAAAGCTCTTGATGGCATCATTGAGCAGCTGATTCACGGGACGCCCTTCAATCTTGCTGAGGTTTTCCAGGGCGGCACGCTCTTCTGCGTCAATCCTTAAGGTGAAGGGAACTCGCGCCATAACCATAGGCTACTCTCAAATCCTGATGACGTCAATCTCTCATTTTGACATCATCGAAGCAACTAGATGTTGGCAGTCGAATGCAGGGAACCGTTTGGAAACCGAAATGGTCAACGCATTCAAAATAAAGAGGATCTGTGTCTCACCAAAATTCCATCGGCCTGTGTTTTCATAGCCTTCCAGCTAGCACGAGTCGGGCGATCCAGGCGGCTCTTAACAGTTAAGATATCGAGACGTCTATTCAATTTCTTGGCCGGATGGAGTTTTGGCGAGGCACAAGTATTACCTCGCATTCCCGCAGTACAAGAGCATTACAGACGGCACAAGCTTTGTGGGCAACACAAACTTCACTGCGCTTGAGATTACGCTCAAGCAGCGCACGGCTCATGGACTGGATGTAATGCTGAACTATACCTACTCGAAGACGATTGATGACCTGGGTACATTCCGGGTGGGTGACAATACTCGGCTCGATCGGTCTCTTTCGACCGCGGACGAACCGCAGAACCTGGCGGCGACCGCGGTGTACCAGTTGCCTTTCGGCCGCGGACATATTGGCGGAGACAGCTTCTTGTTGCGTTCGATTGCGAGCGATTGGGGGCTTTCAGGAATTGTCACCTATCACTCCGGCTTCCCGATTCCCGTCACAGGTTCGGGTTGCGGAACAGGCAGCATCCTGAACCAGTGCATGCCAAGCGTCGTCCCCGGCAATGCCTCGCGCATCAATGGATCTTACGGAAAATCCTCTGGATACACGACGGCAGCCACCTTCACGCAGCAACAGTACATCAATCCGAACGCCTTCACCGTAGCGCAAAATGTCAGTGCATCCGTAACTCCAATCGGCGGTACTGTCTCGACTCCAAGCCAACAATACACCAACGTCGGAGCAGGACCAGCGCTCTACGTTCCCGGCAACGCTCCCCGCGTAGCAGCGCTTAATCTGTGGGGACCAAGCTTGTTCAACCTCGATCTGGGACTGAAGCGTACTTTCCCGATCTATCGCGAGGCAAAGCTTCAGTTCGAGGTCGATGCTCTCAACGCGCTGAACCATGTTGTGTTCTCCGCACCAAACGCCGTGGTCAACGGCGGCAGCAGTTTCGGTGAACTTTCCAGCGTGGCGAACACCGCGAGGGACTTCCAGTTGTCGGCCCGCATTCTATGGTAGTTTTGGGAATGTTCTGACGACTCATTCAAACTGCCGCCTCGCAGCAATGCGGGCGGCAGTTCTGTCCTGAGCAGATGCGCAAATTTGCGTGTTGTTTCATTAACGAAATTCCAACGATTCGCTCGTTGCAGTTCCCGACTGAACCGAGTGCTTTGTGCTCGTTTCTTTAGAGTGTTCACGAAACTTCAATGGTACTAAGGAACGGATTTCCTGCTGGTGCAACAATCACAGACAATACTTACTATTCGGTCGACGGCATGTAACCCTGCGCGGTGGCAGCAGCCGAAGAATCAAACTCAATTTGCCCAACTCTTCATCAACGACCTGCATTAATCTGCAGCATCAGCGCACTCTATTCACCGGGTCTAAGACAGTGCTTCGTCAATTCCAAATCTTGACGTAATGGTCTTACCAAAATTCCATTGCTCAGAAAACTAGAACTTATTACCTGAGGTGTCCAAGTATGAACCGCCCGCGTTTAGTCCTCATCCTATCCCTTCTCATGTTTGCAATGTCGGCCACGTTTGGTTACACCCAGGATGCCTCGCTGCCGAAGCTAACCAAACCTGTCTCGCGCGCAAATGAGCCGGGTTTGCTCTTCTATCTGTCGGGCGATAACGGATTCAATGCAGACTTCGCAGCCAGTTGTGCCTCGCCAAAACTCCATCCGGTCGAGAAATTGAATAGATGTCTCGATATC
>DASRLI010000038.1:0-28073 GCA_035648535.1 Occallatibacter sp.
GGTTTATTGCGCTAAACTATTATAAATAAATAAGTTACGCGATTTCTAGTTTACGCTCGCTCTTCCTTATTTATCATAGACTTACGGCCTTCGCGATCAACTCAAAATCCGCCGATCGCAAGGTCATGGGGGTTCGCCCCCCTCCAGGCACCAATTAATTCATTTGTAATCAATACTTTACGAAGGTATAGTTTGGCTGTTCTTGCAGCGGTCAGATTGATTCATCGGAGTGCAAACCAAGAGTTCCCGGTTTTCATGGGACTTGGACATCAGTTCTCGCGATCTCCTGTTTTTGTCGACTGAGCCAACTACCAAATTTGCAGTCGCCCTACAGTATCCAACACTTCCCAAAAACAGAAAGCTGGGGATTGATCCGGGCTGTGGTTTCATAGTTGGTGGAGAGGAATGCTATCGCTGGTAATGCAGTGCGGGCAGTCCGATCCGACGGCGGAGTTCGTCAAAGCGCGGGTCGGAATGGAGGCTGTCCAAACGTGCGTCCGTCGTAAGGTAAACGGCCAGTGTGTACGAGCGGTCGTCGTAGGCACGATTGAGCCAGGTGAATGCTTCGTCCTTTTCTCCCAGGCCTGCATAGATTACAGCGACATTGTAAGGAGCGATATAGCTGTGTTCGGACATTTCTTTCATATGGTCTAAGACCTTTTGCGCTTCATCCCTCCTTCCCGATACTGCATAGGCATGTCCAAGACCCGACCAAAGCTCAGTGTTGCCCTCCAGCGCAAGCCCGCGCTGGAACGCTTCAATAGCTTCGGGCAATCTTCCTTTTTGCTCATACGCTCGACCTAGGAAGCAATAGTCAAACCAATAATTTGGATCCAGGTCGATGGAATAACGCAGTTGCTCAATCGCTTTGTCCCATTGGTGAGTGAAGACCAGAACCGATCCCAGGTTTCCATTGAGTCCCGTTGAAAGTGGGTCGATTTGCAAAGGCTGCTTCGCTTCTTCGACGGCCTGCTCCCCTCGCCCCATCGGCGCTAAGAACCAGGAATAGTATCCGTAAGCATCGCCGGAGTCTGGGTTCAGTTCAATGGCTCGTTTGAATTCTCGTTCCGCAGCAACCCAATCCCACTCGTACCATTGGGATTCAATGGCAAGAGCAACGTGAGCTTCCGCGTTGCTCTCGTCCAGAGTTAGCGCCTTCTTGGCCGCATCTCGGGCTTTGGGCCCCGCTTCCTTGGGGGCCATAAACCAATCGTCCTGGTTGATGTAGTTGTAGGCTAGCGCGCTATAAGCCAAAGCATAGTTTGGATCCAGGGCGATGGCTTGGTTGAGATAGTCGATACCTTTGTCGAAGCCATCTTTGGTGAACTTATTCGTGTAGTGCTCGCCTTTGAGATAGAGTTGATACGCCTCGGGATTTCCCGTTGAGCCTAACGTCAGTTTTTCCTGATCGGCCGCGGAAAGTTGCGAGCGCAGCCGCTGAGAAACTTCCCTGGCGATGTCGTTTTGCACCATGAGCAGATCGGCCACCTTCCGGGTGTATTGCTGTCCCCAAAGCTGTTTGCCGTTGTGAACTTCATCGAGTTCGATGTCAATGGTCAGAGCGTCGCCGCGCTGTGCGACTCGGCCCGTCAGTACTGCCTGGATGCCAAGTGCGTCGCCGACCTTTTGGAAATCCGCAGCCTTCCCTTTGTAATGGAGAGCGACACTGTGGGGAATCACCTTCAAACCAGGCAACCGCGCCAAGCTGTTGTTGATGCTCTCGGTAATTCCATCGGAAATGTAGTTGGCTTCGGGATCGTTACCTTGAATATCGAGTGGGAGAACTGCGATGGAGTCAATCGGGCCAGTTTTGGAACCTTTCAGATAGATGCCGAGGCTGACGGCGGCGATTGCCAGCAGAACCCCGGCGATTGCCAAAGCCAATCTGTGTTGTTTCAGTCGATGGACAACGGTGGAGCTACTTCCTGTTGAGGCTCGTTCAAGTGCCGTCAGAAGATCGGTCGCAGTCTGGAAACGGTCGTCTGGAGATTTTGACAGGCACTTGAAGACAATCGCAGTCAGCGCGGGCGGCGCGTTGAGCGGGGAGGGATTCTTGTGGAGAATTGCGCCCAGAATAGAAGCAGCTGATGCTCCGGGAAAGGCGCGGCACCCGGCAAGCATTTCGTAAAGTATCGCTCCGAACGAGAAAATATCGGAGCGCGCGTCGGCGGTCATGCCCTCCGTTTGTTCCGGGGACATGTAGGCCGGAGTGCCCATAATCGTTCCCGCTTGGGTGGCACTCAGCGTTTGGGTTCCGTTCTCGGGCAAGTCGCTTCGAGGATTCTGTTTCGCGAGTCCGAAATCGAGCAACTTTACAACACCGGCTGCAGTTACGAGGATGTTTGCTGGTTTGAGGTCGCGATGAATAATGCCTTTGGCGTGCGCGGCTTCAATCGCAGAGGCGATTTGCGTGGCGAGCCGCAGCGCTTTAGCCGGTGGAATCGGCTCCTGCCCGCGGGAGACAACTGGCGGCCCGTCGACGTACTCCATCACCAGATAATTTGGCCCAATGTCGTAAATCTGGCAGATATTGGGATGATTGAGCGCGGCAATGGCTTTGGCTTCACGCTCAAAACGCTCTGTGAACTGCGCGGCGGACACTTTGATGGCGACAACGCGATTCAAACGTGCATCTGTGGCTCGATACACTTCGCCCATGCCACCGGCGCCGATCTTGGCTTCCACACGATAGGGGCCGAGTTGCTCTCCCGGGGCGATTTGCAGGCTCGGTGGATCCAGCAAACTGTTTGAGAGTTCCCAAGCGGGGCGATCCAGCAGCCCCTCGTCGGAGCCTCCGTGAAAAAGCAAGGCTTCCACGACGCGCCTCACCTCGGGATCGGATTGCGCCAACAGCGGCTCTCGCGCCTCGCCGGAAGTCTCCAGCGCGGCGTGATAAAGCGATTCCATTTGTTGCCAATGTTCGGGATTCGTTGGCGCCACCATGGGATTCAGTGGCAATCTTACCGCAATCTATAAATGCTCGACGCTCAACAGGAATTTCGATCGTCAGGATCGCGGGTGGCCGTGCCCCACTGGAAGTGGGCGAGAGAACGCAGACAAAAAGGGCAGCCGCATGGGCTGCCCTTTCATCTGTCGGCCTGCTGCTTCCGTCGAACTTACTGCGGTGCTTGCACCAGAATCCGCTTCGCCGTAATGGTGAAGGTTCCACTGATGCTGGGAATGGGATTGCCATTCAGGTCGTAGTAGGTGTAATCGCCCGAGCCGGTGTAAGAGTTTCCGCTCTCGTCAATCCTGGTATTTTGGCGCACTTTCAGCGTTCCAGTCGGATTGCCGCTGCTGAAGGCATCGAACGTGAGATTGAGGTAGGTAAGAACGAATGTCTTCTCGCCAGTCATTTTCCACGCGCCGTGACCCGCGCTGGCCACCGCAATCGGGCTGAAGGACAGTTGGTCGGCTTCCGTGTAGCCACCTCCAGCCGAGTAAGTTTCAATCCCCTGGAAGGTATATCCCGGAATGGTGACGGTATAGAGCCACGACCCTTCCGGTCCCTGCGGAAGGCGATCGGTCAACTGGGCTTTCGATTCGGCCGCGTTTTGAGCTGTTGCCGCCGCGGGACCGCCAAACACAGCGAGACCAGCAAGGACGGCCAGCACTGCTACAACGTTGTGCAGATGGCGAAGTCTTGGCTTAGCCATGCCTTCCATATTCCGAGACTGCGTGTGCGTCGATTTCATGGGACCTCCTATAGGGTCTGGTTAGAGAGTTGGGCCGAAGCAGGCCCTCTCAGGGTTGACCGTAGGCAGAACCGGCACTGCTGACACCGGTTGCTTCACCGTCGCCGATATTTGTCTGCTTCATCTTGGTAAGCGAGAACTGCGGCGCAAAACTACAACGGGCTCCAAAATATCTTTTGGATTGAGCATGATGAGGTATGATTCGTTGCATCGGCAGGGCTTATGGGCGAGGAATCAACCAGCGTTACCCACCTCTTGAAGGCCTGGAGCGGAGGCGACCAGGGAGCTCTAGAGGAACTTACGCCGAAGGTGTACCTGGAATTGCGCCGAATGGCCGCGAGATACATGCACAAGGAGAGGGCGGGCAACTCCATGCAGGCCACCGCCCTGGTCCACGAGGTTTTCCTTCGCCTGGTCGGGGTTAACAGCGTTAGCTGGCAGGATCGAGCTCATTTCTTCGCTGTTTCGGCAAACATGATGCGGCGGATTCTGGTCGATCGAGCCCGCGCCAAGGGCATGGCCAAGAGGGGCGGCGCGGCACTACACCTGAATTTGGACGACGTGCCAGAAGTCGCCTCGGGCTCCAGGGACCGTGAGATCGTCGCTATCGACGAAGCGTTGGATGCTTTGGCGCAAATCGACCCACGCAAAGCGAGGGTCGTGGAGCTCAGATTCTTCGGAGGACTTAGCGTCGAGGAGACCGCAGAAGTTCTGAAAATTTCCGCGCAAAGTGTCATGCGCGACTGGAAGATGGCCAGGGCCTGGCTCATGACCGAGCTGGCGCGCTGAATATCCATAGCGAATCCCGTGTACTTGTAGAGTACTCAAGAACCGCGTTTCCTGCGTTTTGATAGTTTCGAGCGTTTAGTATTTTCATTAACTTGTTTAGATTCACTACGAACCGGCAATCCGACCCCCCTCCCGGCACCAACAAAACAATAGAGTTAAGCTGATTTAAGGTCATTCGCAGCGAATGGCTGTATCTTGCTGGTGGCCGTTCTGGTGGCTGTTGGTCTTTTCTGTGGCCGTTCTTGCTTTTGGCCTAGTGGCTGTTGACGCGATGCGGTCGATGACCGATAGCTTGTGATCTGGCGACAGCTGGGCATAACGGGCGGACATGGTAATGGTCTTGTGGCCAGCGAGTTCCTGAATCTCTTTTATGGTCGCTCCTGCCATTGCCAGCCAAGAGCAGAAGTATGCCGGTTGGAGTGCCACAAGTAGCCGGTAATCTTCGCTTCTGCCAAGCAAGGCACAAACCATGAGCGGGTGTCATATCGGTCCTGACTCCCCTCGCGGGGGAACACCTTGTCTGCTGGTTTCTGTCTGGGTTGTCGTACCGATTGGATAGCTGCCAGAGCATCTGGGTTTAGATGAATGGCTCGCGCTGTCCCGTTCTTAGTCTCTGTGAGGTCAATGGCACGGCGGGACCTATCGACCTGGGACCATGTGCAGGAATACTGCTCATCCAGTCGCATTCCGGTATTCACGGACAAAACAAACTCCGGGAGGTGCTCTGGGAACCTCTTGCGGATCGCCTCACACACTCGGTCGTATTCCTCTCTGGTCAGATAGCGTAGACGGCCAGCGGTTTCCTTTCGCTGTTGAACCAGACGGGCAGGGTTGCCGGATATTCGTTGGCATAGATCTGGGTTCAAGCTGTATTAGAAATGGTCCTCACGAGATCGAAATCACTTGGGAAGAAAATGTGTGTGTAGGCGTTGAGTCTAGATCGGATTGCATTTGCGGCTACACAACCAGTAGGGAAGGTCTATTGGGGGAGGCCGACGCGGCGCACCACAGTGGGGAATCGAGGGTCAGAGCGCAACGGGTCGAGGCATGGATCAATCTTGAGATTCGTTAGCCCCTCATTATGCGCCTTATAAGAACTCTCAAGCCACATGAACGCCTTGCTCTTTTCACCCAGGCCGGCATAGACAAGCGCTATCTCGTACCCTCCTACACCATCACTTTGTACATGCTGTTCCAGTTCCAAAATGATCCCACGCGCCTCATTTGTCTGGCCCGCGCGGGCGTAGGCATTGCCTAAGTGGCCTAAGTCATGTGGCGAATCGCCCAGCTTTTGGAATTCAGCGATGGATTTCGCATACATGCCCTTCTCAACATAAATATCACCTAGGAGAAAGGTATAATCCCGAAGCTTGATATTCAGTGCGTGTGCTCTTCGGGCCAACGCAAGTGCCTGATCGTACTGGCGAGAAAAGTAATAGGTGAATCCAGCATCCCTCAATGACAGGGCGGAAACAGGATCGAGTTCGGCGCCTCGCTCTACCTCTGCGATCGCTTCGGGTAGTTTGCCTATCCGCTCCAGGTAAACTGCATATCTCTGATGGACGGACGCTGAACTGGGATTGAGTTCCAGCGCCCGGTGAAATTCCTTCTCCGCAGTGGTCCAATCCCAATCCAAATTCATCGCGGCATTTGCAAGCTCAACGTGGCCTGCAGGTAAGGAATCATCGAGCCCGATCGCCTTAATCGCTTCAGCCTTCTGCTTTGGAAATGCCTCAGCATAAGCGAGTTGGCCGGATTCACCCATCCAGCCGAAGGAACCGGCCAGTGCAGCATGGGCACGTGCAGAGCTGGGATCGGCATTGATCGCTTTTTGAAAATAACCTATGGCGCTCTTGAAATCGCCCGCATTCATGACCGACATACCTTGCAAATAGAGATCTTCGGATTCAGTATTGACCGGGCGCAAGCTGGCGAGACGTGCTTGCCGCTGGGGATTCTCGTTGAAGCTCACCTCATCCGAAATCGCTTGCGTCACTTCAGCTTGCAACGAGAGAACGCTGGTCATGTCCCGAACATACGTATGTGCCCAGATGGGACGATCGGTGCGGGCATCGATCAACTGAGCGCTAATCCGCACCTGGTTACCCTCGCGCTGAACTGCCCCCTCCACCACACCGTCTACACTCAGCTCTCGAGCGATCTCGGGCAACTTTTTCGTCGTGCCTTTGTAGCTCATTGCCGATGTCAGGGAAATGACGCGCAGCGTTGAAACCTGGCCTAGATCGTTAATGAGCTCTTCAGTCATCCCGTCGGCAAAATACTCTTGCCCTGGATCGCCCGAGAGGTTCTTGAGCGGCAGGATCGCGATCGAGTGAATCTCAGTTCGCGCATGCGAATCGCCAAACCACTTCCTGAAGGCCGCGTAACCGCTCGCCGTGACGACGACCAATCCAAGCACTATGCCGGCAAGGATACGTGGCGAACGGAAGACTCCTTGCAAGATGAAAGGCGGCGCTTTGTCGGCTCCTGTCTCAACTTTGTCTCCCGACCCCACCTCAACCTTACCGATTGGCTGGTCGGTCGAATTCGAAGGAACGGCTTCCGCCGGCGCCTGTGCAGCTGTCTTTGAAGGGTCGAAGTGGAACCTGGGAACATAGTGTCCGGCAGGAAGCTCGATGCGGATAGCCGGCTTTACCACTTCCTCAAGGTAGTACTGCGCGAGCTTCTTTCGAACTTCCGTGGCCTTGACCCGCACCACTGAGTCGCTGCCCGTGTCGTAACCGACCGGACGTCCAAACATCTCGGCCCCGATCATCCGCTCCCGCAGTGAATCGATTTGACCCTCCAGGGCATGGCCGACGATAAGCTGAAGAAAATCCTGGGCGCGCTGGCTCCCCGCGAACGCATGGCTCGCCAATACCTCTTTGAGGTGCTGACGGACAAGAACGACTTGGCCCGAACTGAGCTCATCCAGTTCCCGACTTGGTTCCACGGTCGCCATATTCCCAATTCCCATTAAGGTCTCAATGTAGCACAACAAACGTGCCTGACTCGAACAGAAAAGCACGGGACCATTCGCCTCTTAAAGCTATGAATAATAAGGTCTCAGTCCCAACAAACGTCCCAGCAAGCTGTTAATAGCGTTGCGCGCTGCCGGACCCGGTGTTGGAATGGCCACGCTGTTCGGAAAGCCGCAATCAGATCGCCTTTCAGAAAACGTTTACCACGTTATCATTCCACCGGCGTCGGGACCAAGGGTTGTTTTTGCACCGATCTGCTGTTGGCGATCTGGTTGGCGTGAAGGAGAACTGGGGCATGCAGCAGCACCCGACAACGAGACGAACTCAAATGGCCCCTCCGACATTGTGGCACTGCGTCGATTTCATTGCCTGGGGTCCGGCTCCACTCCCGCCAACGTCCAGGCGTTTTGCGGTTCGACTAAAACCCGGCCGGCAACCGCCCAGGGAACGCTATTACCTCGATCCGCGGGCTTTTCCGTAACGATAACTGACGACGCTCTCCAACTCGACGCGGATTCCGGACAAACTGGACAGGCAATCGAGAAAGTGCGTGTCCAGCCGTGAACCAGCTTTCTCATCACCGCTGCACTAAGGGCAAAAACTTCAGGAGGCAAGAATGAAAAACAGATTCAATTCTTTGCTGTTAACACTGCTGCTGTGCGCATTTGGATCTTCCTTGATGCTTGCACAGTCGACAACCGGGACCATCCTAGGGCAAGTAACAGACTCGTCCGGCGCGTTCGTTGTGAACGCACAGGTTACCGTGACCGACACACTGACGGGTGAGGCTCACACTATAACCACTAACACCCAAGGGCAGTACGTGATACCTCACCTTTCCGTAGGTGTCTATCGAGTCGAGTCTGAGGCGGCCGGCTTCAAGCACTCCGTGCGCGATGGAGTCATCCTTGCCGTAAACGAAGAAGCCCGTACCGATCTTTTGCTTCAGGTGGGCAAGAACAGTGAGTCGGTCGAAGTCCATGCCGACACCGTGCAGGTGAACACATACACACCAGAACTGGGGGAGCTCGTCGATTCGAAGAAAGTAGTCGATCTGCCCATCAATGGGAGAAACGTCTATAGTCTCCTCGTCTCCCTCCCCGGAGCTTCGAATATTAACGCTCAAACAGTGCCCAGTCGCGACAATAGTACCTTTGTCGTCAATGCCGGCCGGGCCACCTCAAACTCGTGCTTTATCGACGGCGGCTTTAACAATGACGTTTGGCGCAACCAGTGCAGCACGCCTCCAAATCCCGATTCCATTCAGGAGTTCCGGCTCCTCAGTTCCAACTCTGATGTCGAGTTCGGTCGCCTACCAGGCGCGTTCATGAATATCATTACAAAGTCTGGGACGAACTCCTTTCATGGTTCCGCTTATGAATTCTTGCGGAACAACGACTTGGATGCAGGGACCCGCTTTGAGAATGGCGTCACCCCGCTCAAGCAAAACCAATTCGGTTTCACTGCCGGCGGCCCAGTTTTGAAGAATAAGGTGTTCCTATTTGGGTCGTGGGAAGAATTAAGACAGAATCAGGCTCAAAATGTGAACTCCGTCCAGGTTCCAACCGCGAGCGAGCGTCAGGGACTCTTTACTGCAGCCGGACGTATGGCGGGCACGAAGGAGCCGATTGATCCTGGCACTGGAAAGCCTTTCCTGAACGATAATATCTTCGCCGGGACGCTGAGCAAAGACACTGTTGGCACGGCGATTGCCGTTGCTATTCCCACAGGCAACAATGCGGACGGAACTTATACCGCAACCGCGCCCGCCAATGTTAAGGAATGGCAATACCTGCTGAAAGGCGACTATCAATTCACAAAGAAGCAAAAGTTCACCGTCAGTTGGTTCCAGCTGAATACAACCCAGGGCAACGAATTTGCGTACTATAACGAATTTCCTGGATGGGGCGGCCGCATCGACGGTGTGCAACAGCACAATCTTGTTGTAAACCACACATGGACAGCAACCAACAACCTACTCAACGAAGCTCGTTTTAACATGATGCGCCGCACCACACCATGGAACATGGTGGACGGCAAAACACTTGACCAGTTCGGAATGAACTTCAAACAGGGAGGTCTCCAGGACGACCCCAGGCCGGTTGCTCCCCGTATTAATGTGGGCGGCAGATTCACAACCGGCGCATGGGATGCCGCTGGTCACGATCACTCCATCGGTGGATCCGATACCGTCACATGGATCAAGGGAAAGCACAACATCAAGCTGGGCTCCTTTGTCATGGTCGGATACTATGCCGAGACCGGCTCCAGCACCGGTGGTGGCTGGATCCAGACATTCGGAGACCTCACCGGCAACTCTCTGGCCGATTTGATGTTGGGTTACTCTTCGACCTTCAGTGAGGATAGCGGCGATCATCCGGATGAAAGCGCAAATTACTGGCACAGTTTTGCGCAGGATACCTGGCAGATTGCCCCGCGCTTAACTCTCACCGCGGGAGTCCGCTATGAAATTACAACTCCTCTGGTGTGGACTGTGAACTACATTTCTTCATTCAATGCCGGGCAACAATCGACAGTCTTTCCCAATGCGCCAAAGGGCCTTCTGTTCTACGGCGACAAGGGCGTTTCCCGCGCGGGCAGGCCAACCCCCTACAACAATATTGCGCCCAGAATTGGAGTTGCCTATGATCCATTCGGCAACGGCAGGACCTCAATCCGCGCCGGATATGGACTCTACTATATGGCCGCATATGGGGACGGACTTCGCGCCCCACAACCCTTTGTCCTCACCGATAACGAAAACGCGGATACAAGTCTTGTGAACCCGTGGGCGAAGAAGGGTTACAACCCCTTCCCTTACACTGTGCCAACTGGCGCGGCGGCCCAATTCCAACTCCCTCTGGGCGCGGATGTGTTTGCCGCCAACGCGACAACGCCGCGTCTCAACCAGTTCAACGTCACAGTGCAGCATCAGTTGACGAATAACTCGAGCCTTCAGGTGGCATATGTCGGAAACATTTCCCGCAAGATGAGCGGCAACGTCGACAAGAACAATCCTGTCTACGGTCCGGGAGCGACGCTCCAAAATATCGATCAGAGGCGCCCATATTATTCGCTCGGGTTTCAGGCGATTGGAACCTATGAAACAGGCTTCAACGCAGACTATAATGCCCTGCAGGTTGTAATGAACCAGCGTATGTCGCATGGCCTGAGCTTCAATGCTAACTATACGTGGGGGAAGGGAACCGATATTGTTTCCAATGACAATTACAATGGCTCGCTCGGCTTCACCGATTCAACCAACCCGGGCCGGGACAAGGGACCAACGGACGGGTTGCCTCACCAGATATTCAACTTTTCCGGAACCTACAACACTCCCACATTCCAGAACCTTGGCAAGGCGGCCAGTATGTTCCTGGGGGGATGGCAGGCAAACGCAATCATCTCCCTCCACAGCGGTACGCCGGTGAATATCACCTCGGGATACGACAGCAATATGGATGGAGTAAATAACGACCGCCCCAATCAGAGCGGGAGCCCGAATACATCCCACACAAAGAAGCCGACTAGCGTGGCGTGGTTCAGTTCCGCGCCGTTCACAGTCGCGCCTAACGGAACTTATGGGAACGTCGGGCGCAACTCCCTGATTGGTCCCCGATACATAAACTCCGACCTGTCCTTCTTCAGGCTCTTCCCAATTTACAAGGAACATCAACTTCAGTTCCGCGCGGAACTGTTCAACGCCTTCAATCACGCCAATCTGAATAATCCGAACGGGAACCTCGCAAGTGGTGCTCAATTCGGTCAAATCACCTCGGCCACGGTCGGGCGGATTACCCAATTCGGTTTGAAATACTCGTTCTAAAAACGTCCGGGCTGGCCGCGTTCTTCGTGCGCGGCCAGCCCGGATTTATCTTTAACTTTTCATCATGTACGATCGGAGCCTTCCGTGGGAACGATGTTGAACCGAAGATGCAGTTTGCTATTTCTGTTTGCCGCCAACGTGCTGACTTATTTGCTGCTGCCGACCATTTTCACAACGGGATCCAAAGCAGAAGACTTAAACATAGCACCGTCCACCAAGGCAGCCCCCAAGCCCTTGTACCGCGACCCGGTCCACGATGGGGCTGCGGACCCGGCGCTGATATGGAATCACGGGGAAAAGAAATGGATGATGTTCTACACCAACAGGCGAGCCGACCTGCCGAACCCCGATCCAAAAGATGTTGCATGGGTCCATGGGACACAGATCGGAATTGCCGAGTCAAGCGATGGCGGTTCAACCTGGAAATACGCAGGCACAGCAAAGATTCCGTATGGAAAGCCCGATTACACATATTGGGCGCCTGAATTGGTTTGGAACCGTGGCCTGTACCACATGTTTGTCACTGTTGTGCCGGGCACCTTTCACGATTGGAATGCATCTCGCCAAATCGTCCATCTCACAAGCGAAGATTTATCGACCTGGAAATTCGAGTCAACCCTGCCCCTATCCTCTGACCGTACAATCGATCCTTGCGTGCTCAAGCTCGACAATGGGACCTGGCGTCTCTGGTATAAGGATGAGCGCGATCATTCCTACATTCACTATGTAGACAGCCCCGATCTCTATCGATGGACCGCGGGCGGCGTGGCCATTTCCGATCGCCCCAGTGAAGGCCCAATCGTCTTCCGATGGAAGGGAAGCATTTGGATGATCGTGGATGCATGGGCCGGATTGGGCGTCTACCGGTCATCCGATGCATCGCACTGGACCGCTCAAAAGGAGAACCTGCTTGCGGGGCAGGGACTGCTGCCGACCGACCGGGCCGAAGGCCATCACGCTGATGTTCAAATAAGCAACGGTCGCGCCTTCTTGTTCTATTTTGTGCATCAAAAAGGGCAAGACCAGCTTCCTGGAGTTCCAGACTCCGCCCGTCGATCTGTGCTCCAGGTTGTCGAATTGACCGAGCAAAATGGGGAGCTGAAGTCCGACAGGAACCAGCCGACATTTGTTTCGCTCGGCCCCGTGGCGGATAGTGTACATTGATGATGTTGAGGCCCATCTCTACCGTGCCTCGACGCTTCAAGATCAGCTTGAGAGATATCTGTATTGAGTATCCCTGTTCGACCGAGAAGCCGCTTTGGCCGGGAGGGCCGGACGAACACGCATCGAAAAGTCAAATGATTCAGCGCAGACACATCTCTGGCGCGTCCCTGAAAATGCGGTCCTTGGCATGCGCCGCAGAGCACATGCAAGACCCGCTGTCAAGAATAGCCAGGCCGTTTGTGCGCTCTGGCATCATGATTTCGGTGCTATTGGCTTGTGTCATCATGACGGCTGGAGCGCAGCAGTCACGGCGCCCGGTGGACCCATCCCTCATGAGGCAGTTGAATCGAGCGATCGGCATGGCCGAGAGCGGCGATAAGCAGCAGGCTTTGGCTCTAGCCAACGCACTTGTAGAGAAATATCCAGATTCTGTGCCGGCCCTCAAGTTGCAAGCCGTGCTTTTGGAAGAGTTCGAGCGCGAGGTAGAAGCGTCGCGGGTATATGGACACGCCCTTCAACTGGCGCCAAACGATCCCGACCTTCTCTTGAAACTTGGAACAAATCGGCTCGCGGCTGGCGACTACAATCAAGCGATCGAATTGCTGCTCCGCCACTTGAGGATTCTTCCACGGGACGGCGATGCGGCCTTTTATCTTGCGCAGGCATATCACCTGAACAAGGAAGATGACGTGGCCCTGAAAACGATCCGTGAATGCATCAAGTTGGAGCCCGGAGAAGCGCGTGTCTGGCAAAAATATGGGGAACTGCTTTGCAGCTCGGGGGACAACGAAGCCGGCCTCAAGTCACTGCTGAAAGCGCAGCAACTCGATCCTAAACTGGAGCAAATAGACTTCGACATCGGAATTGCACACTACTACAGGATGGACTTTCCCAATGCCGCCAAGTATGCGGCAAAGGCTGCCCAGAGGCAACCCAAGAACCTGAAGGTACTGGCGCTGCTTGCTTCAGCGGAGGAGAACTTATCCCAATGGCGTGACGCCGAATCGGCATTTGAACGCATTCTGGCAATTGAGAAGGACGATGTCTCTTCTTTGCTCGGACTCGGACATTGCAAACTGGAGCTCCGGCAATATCAGACGGCAATCGATACTTTACAGCACGTGTTGCAGCTTGACCCAAGCCAGGGACTGGCTCACTACTATCTTTCGCGCGCGTTTGGCGCGCTGGGAAAAACGGCAGAGGCGCAGCATGAGGCAGAGTTGCACCAAATGATGGAACAACTATCTCTTGCCCCGCCCGTATTGGGAAGTGAAGGCAAAGAAGTCACCTGGAAGCAAGCCAGGCAGTTGCTGGTAGAGCATCGTGAAGACGAGGCGTTAAGGCTGTTTCAGGAGAGTTCCAATGGATCTTCCGCGAGCGCTGGAGATTCGTACGTGTTTGTAGGATCGCTTTATATCTCCATGGGAGATACAAGAGACGGCCTGCGCAATCTCCATCGCGCATTGGAAATCGAACCAACGGTTCGAGGAGCTCATACCTATGCCGGTATGGTTGTGCTTCAAGAGGGCGACCTGGATACAGCCGAGAAGGAGTTTGCGGCGGAGCTTGCGAACGATCCGAATTATCTGCCCGCGGCAGCAGAGTTAGGCGAGGTGAGATATAGGCAGCAAAGGTGGACGGATGCAGCAGATTTACTGTATAGGTCCAAAACAAGGATTCCCACTTTACTGTACATGCTTTGCGATTCCTATTTTCATCTTGGAAAGATACAGGAAGCCAAGCTGACAGCCGAAGTCCTGGCGGCCTATGCGAGCAACGATAGGGAAACGATGCGCGGACTCATCGATCTGATCAGTCGCAATGGGGAATCCACTCTCGCGGAAAGATTGTCGGCCAATCCGGATTCCAAAGCGACGCTTCTTATTGCACCCCTTCAGTCACGGTGAGAATCTGGTCTGCCTTAACGTTTGTCAAAACCTGTCTTATTCCACTAGGCCATGTGAGTTCAATCTTATCGATGGAGGCTGCGGTACCCAGTCCAAAGTGAACCCGTTTATCGCTGGAGGAGTTATACCCGACAGCGGTTGTCGCCTCATTGTACTGATCGCCGTCAGACGTTGAGATTTTCACCCTCGTTCCAATCCCATCGCGGTTGGATTTGACACCGAGGAGATTCAGAATGATCCAATGATTATTGTTTCTTGATCGATTCATCAGCAATTCGGGAGAGCCATTCAGCACGGAAACTACAATGTCGATTTTTCCGTCATTGTTGAGGTCACCGAAGGCCGCACCCCGATGAGCAGCGGGCCTTAAGAATCCTGCACCGGCACTTGAACTTACATCCTCAAAGCTAATGTCCCCCTTATTGCGTAACAGAAGATTCGGAAGTGCAAAGGGCCTATGTACGGCCGCGTCGGCGTTATCCAGAATATCCGAGCCCGCTGAGAATAAGTCCTTTCGCCCATCGTTGTCGAAGTCGAAAGCGCCAGTTCCCCATGCAGTGAAGCGGATGGTCAAGGGAATGAGTCCCGCTTCGCCGGTGGCATCTACGAATTGACCGTTTCCGAGATTGCGGTACAGAGGGAATGTATTGCCGAACATCGCGGTATGAAAGATATCAGGTTTCCCGTCGTTTCCCAGGTCGCGAAAGTCCGCGCCCATTCCAGCTACGGTCTTCCCGTCTCCGGTAAACGCAACCCCGGCCTCCAATGCGGTATCCGTGAAAGTTCCGTTGCCGTTGTTATGAAGGAGAAAATTCGGAAAAGTGTCATTCGAGACGAAGATATCTGTGAAGCCATCGTTATCATAATCGGCGAAGGCTACACCCATTCCCTTGCCGACATATTGCGAAATGTGAGACTGTGCGGATACATCAGTAAAAGTTCCGTCGCCGTTGTTGTGATAGAGGATGTTCGGTGTACCCTGGAAACCGTCCGGTGAACAGTACGCCGGGTATTCCTGAATGTGGCAGAGCGTGGCGGTCTTGATGTCGTAATTCAAATAGTTCACAACAAACAGGTCGAGCCGCCCGTCATTGTCGTAGTCGATCCAGCCAGCGGTTACAGCCCAGGGCTTTCCGTATCCTGGGATCCGCCCACTGACGCCTGCCTTCTTTGTCACATCGGTGAACGTGCCATCTCCGTTATTGTGAAAGAGTTGATTGGCATTTACGCCGGCGACATAGAGATCGACGAATCCATCATTGTCATAGTCAGCCGCCGCCACACCCATCGAGTATCCCATCCCTTTGAGGCCAGCACTCTCCGTCACATCGGTGAACGTACCGTCGCCGTTGTTGCGAAAGAGGCGATTGTAGTAGTCAGGGTTTGTCTTTACCAATGACGGGATCTCGGCACCATTGGTGAAGAAGATATCCAACAATCCATCGTTGTTGTAGTCGAATACAGCAACTCCGCCCATCATGGTTTCGATTGAGTACCTCTGCGGGCTGACGCTGTTTCTTAGGGTGAATTTGATCTTGGAAACTTTGATTGTATCTTCAAATTCTATGGCCGAAGGCGTAGGCCTCGCCCCCTTTGCAGCATTCTTACCCACGACAGCCTGACGACGCTCCGCTATGGGAGGAGACGCGATTTCCTGTGCCCCGGATTTCACACTTGTGCAAATAATGGTGAACGCGACGAGCAGACAGCACAAAGCAATTTGTACGGCGTAGATTACCAGCCCGTCGGGTATTCTTGATGCTATTTCAGCAGTTTCACGGAATATCGAAGGATCGGTGCACCTAAAGCGCTTGCTTCGTAAGTACATCATATTTTTTGGGCCAGATTTCGCGGAATTAGGGTTAGTGCGGCCGGCTCTGATCTTATCCTGTGGACCACCTAATGAGATCGGTCGGCGTGGGTTGCACCAACCAGGTAAATCATATCCAATCATGCCCCCAGGCGAGGTCAACCGCTGCAAATTCCCTTACCATGAACTGCGACAGTGCCAGTCCTGGCTGAGCACTTACATAGCGAAACGGTCGTCGTCGGTGGACGCTCAAAGGCCCACACGAAGGCGAAGGCCGCACATTTGTCTACGTGGCAATTGGAAAAATAATGAGACAGTGCGCGAAAAGGGGTCCGGCGCACCGGACCCCTTTTCGCGTTTTCGCCCTGGTGTTAGCCCTGTCTCCGCCTCATCGCCCAGCCGATCACTACTCCAGTCGTAATGCCTGCCGCGAATGTCGCCAAGACTGATTCGATTGGATATTGCTTTACTCGCCGCTTTGTATCATCAAGAAATTCCGTGGCGGCATGACCGCCTTGTTTTGCAGCTCGCCGCGCGGATGCAACGCCATCCTCAATTGCATCCGCAACGGCAAATGCGGCGCGAGAAGCCTTGTGCGCCGTATCGGTAATCTGCTCGCCCGCCTGGTCAAACATTGACTGCGCCATATTTCATTTACCTTTCTCATCTCTGAGTTCGATGTCGGTTCGCTTATGCTCCAACGGCCTTTTCAATCTTGCCGGCAATGTTTTGGACTTTTCCGGCATTTTTTTCCGCTGCGCCTTTCACTTCCAGGTTGGGGTTATTCGTAAGCTCGCCCGCCTTCTGCTTAATTGCGCCCTTGAATTCGTGAAGCTTGCCTGCTGTTTTATCTTCTGTGCTGGGTTTCATCATGATTCTCTCCTCGGTTTGGTGGTGAGTTTCAACTCGTCGAGATCCATTGAGATCTCCCTGCGCTTTGAGTTTCTACGACCAGGCAAGTTCCTCGCGGGGAAGTCTCCCCGGCTGATGTAGAGTCATCTATCGAACAGTATCCAACGATCAGTTTGTTGAAAGCTGATCGCAATTGCTCATCGCATCCCGCGAAGGCTGAGCGACCGAGCGAGTCCGGAATCTGCCCGCAAAAATTGGGTGGATACGTAACCTGCCGACGTTCATTCATGAATGGATCGCAGGCGCACGGGGGGCGGCACGCTGCAGAACAGCACACGCAGCAGGGGATGAACTCATGAGGAATGAGGTTTCTAGCGATCTGCGTCGAAGTGACGGTCTATTTTGACCTTCCCGCGCAGCAGACGCTGTATACCATTAGTTTCATACTGGCGGTCGCGTCCTTAGTGGAGTGACTGCACACAGTAGCCCGATCGGGCCTTTGCAGTTTGACCGATTGGAAGCTGCTCCGGCCGCCAGGTTTCCAGGCTTGCTGCGGTAGCTCTGGCGGCCGAAGTTGTGCCAAATTGGTCTTTCAAACAACTCCCAGCAGATAACAGACCAGCACGATAAGCAAAATCGTACCAAGCCCTATGCCGGCGCCTCCGCCAGCGCCCCAGCGGCCGTAACCGTAATATCCTCCGCCCAGGCCGAAGACCAGGGCCAGAACAATAATCAGTATCAGCATTTGATGTCTCCATCTCTCGGGGTTGCAAACCCTGTGTTATCCGGCCGATTTGACTGCGCTGGTAGACGCTTCAAACCCTCAGAGGCTCTGGTGTTCGCCTCGCAATCTCTTCCGTTCTCTCGGCGGCTTTCATTGAGTATTCTTGAGCCTTTACGCTAAGCTCTCCCGCTGTCTCGTGGTCGCCCCTGTGATGCGCTGCAGCGGCGGCTGTGTGGGCGTGGGCTGCGTATATGTGCAAGTCCGCAGCATAGTCCTGATTGTTTTGAAGCATTGTGCCCTCCATCTTCCGGCAAGCGTTCTCACCCGTACACCCGCAGTCTCCCACCTTGCAATCGCAGGCGCTGATCAATTGAATACAGTGCCGACGGCTCCCCGATTCGCCTCTACCTCGGCTGGCAGTAGCACGACAAGCAAGACTCCTCGGAAAGAATCGCTCAGGCTGGGCAATCTTGCCAGTCCTGACGAGAGAAGCCGTATAGACAGATTGCATCTGGGGAATGGCGGCAATCGTTGTAGTTTGTCGACGAGGAGCTTTCGTTTATGTATGCCGATGCGGATCCGTAGGCAAAACCGTATGGGTGGTAGTCTGCCGCCACGTTTCCGGTTGCAATTGATCAAGGGTGGGACGCAGCGTCGGCATCAGCGTTGCGGATGTTTATGGATATATTAGGATGCTTGCAGTGTCAACCTAAATCGGGCAATAAAGGGCATGTGCTGAAGCACTTTGGAGAATAACTCCGAACTATCAAGTAACTCACGAAAGTAACATCGCACTAAGTGACTTTCGCGGCTTTTGCCGAATATTCATCGACATAGTTCGCCTTGCTTCTTATACTCATGCAGATGTGGCCATCGACGGTCCTCTCAAGATTGATCGTGAACAGGGCAGCGCGCCCGGTACTACGATTCTCCGCCTCACAGGCCCCTGACTCTACTCAACATCTTTGATCTGCAATCGCATTTGCGCAAAGGTGAGCCCTCGCCCCTGACCATCCTCGATCTCACCGGCGTTCCCTACATGGATTCGGCGGGGATCGGTGTTGTTATCAACTTCCACGTTCACTGCCAGAACAAGGGCGGCCGGTTTGTTGCCGCTGGAGTAAGTCCCCGCATCCTGGAACTTTTCAGAATGACCCGCGTGGACTCTGTGATTCGCATGACGGCCACTTCAGATGAAGCTGAAGCGCTCGCCTAGAAGATCTCCGGAAGGGTTATCAGCTCCGAAGCGTTCACGCATCCTTGCGGCAGCTATGGAGTTTCCGGTCGACATATCCGCCAGGAAAATTATCCAGGGGTGCTCGAAGTCTGAATTAACGCTCCCACCCAGGGATCGCGACAGCTCTTGCCCGTCAATGCCTTGAGCCGCATGACTGACGTAAAATGGCACCGCCTCCGGAATACGCTTTCCGGCGCTCGGAAAAGGATCAAAATGAAAACTCTTGTTCGAACATCTGCATTGCTGACCATTGCCTTGCCGTTTCTCGTGGCGGGCTCTCTCGTTCCAACCGGCCGCGCCCAGGCCGTCACAGAGATAGGCGGACAGAAGATTGTTACGCTCAAGCGCGCCGCAGTCAGCACCACCACGCCCGAGTTCACCAGCGTTACACTGGCGCCCGGTCGCGGGATGGAGCTTTTGCAGGTCACCGCAAATTTCCCCGGCAAAGGTGAAGTAAACGTGCTGGCTTCGCCCGGCCTGGCCGGCGCCAAAAAGATGCTGGACGCCGACGACGATGCATTTGGCAACCTGGGCTACCGCCTCGGCGCAGCCTTCCTGGTTCCGTACCCGAACCGAATTCGCGGCAAGCTCTCGGCGGATGGTAAGACGCTCAGTACGGAGTGGGAAGGCCACACGCTTACTCTGCCGGCCAACAATATCGGCAAGCTGCCCACCGCCGAGCGGCACGCCATGCATGGCCTGATTCTGAAATCGAAGACCGATGACATTCGCGTAACCAAGACGCCCGGTGGCGAGCAGGTGGCCGGCGTCATTCATGCTGGCGATTTCGCCGGGCACTGGTTTTCGAAGACCGACCTGGTGGTGACGATCACGCTCACCGCGGGCGCCGTGGACGCCTCGATCACTGCACATAACGTGGGCAGTGAAGCCGAGCCCATCGCCATCGGTTGGCATCCGTATTTCAATCTGCCCTCCGGCGACCGGACGCAGGCAAAAATTCTAATTCCCGGCTCTCAGTTGGCCACGGCGGACGGATACGACAACGTCTTCCCCACTGGAAAGCTCGTGCCTGTGGAGGGAACCCGGTATGACCTGCGCGCCCCCGGCGGCGTGGCGCTGGCAAAGGAGTTCTTCGACGACAACTGGAGTCATCTCAATTGGCAGAGTGGCGCCGTCACTGTGAAGGTGATCGATCCAGCAGCGAAATATGGAGTCGATATCGAAGGGCTATCGCCGGAGATCAAGACAATTCAGTTGTATGCGCCACTCGACAAGCAGTTCGTCGCCATCGAGCACCAGTTCAACTTCGCCGATCCTTTCGGCAAGGAGTGGGGCAAGATGGATACCGGCATGGTGACGCTGAAGCCGGGCCAGAGCACCAGGTGGCATGTGCGCCTGCGTGTGTTTGTGCCGTAGAGGATTCCTGAATCGGTTTGCAACTTACATTGGCCGCCACGTCATATCGACGCGCACGGGAATCTCATTCTTGATCGGAATCGTCAGGAACGATGGCGGATCGATCTTGAAGTCCACGCACGTTGCCGGAACCGTTCCGGTAATTCGAACTTCGTTGCCGCTGGTCGTCTTCTCAAAAGCAACGTGGTTGTACTTCATCGTCTGCCCGGCAAACTGAACCTCAAGATCGGCATAGATGGTTCCAGATGCCGGTGTCTGTTCTGCGATCCGCGTGCGCACCACCACCATCGGAAATTGGGCTCCGCGCGTTACCTGAACCATGTGCAGGTCGCGATTGCTGTCTCCGGAGTCGAAGCTGTTCACCGGCGCTGCGATGAGGAAGTCGCATGTCCCGGCATGGCACGCACCCTTTCCCTTGGCCGCGCGACTAACTCCGTCCACTTGGTGCATTGGGTGCGACATGTGATAACTCAGCGTCGAGCTCACCAGCACCCACTGTCCATCGGCTCGGCAGAGCGCCGGAAGCGCAAAAATAAGGCAGGCCAGCAGGATTCTCCGGGGCACATTTCCTCCAGTATTTTGGAACGAGATTCAGAACTTCAGCTTGATAGGCCAGGAAACGGAGATGATTGCGGCTCCATAGGCGGCAACCGTCACCCACGCTACCGTGCCGTGAGCCGACGCAATCCCGTGCACCTTTTCGCCCGCCTGCTCCTGCTTGAAGGCCATTGCCCCCAGGATCGGAGTCGCGATCATCCCCGGCCCATGAATAAACTCAAGCGCCCTGTGCAGGCGAATGGCGCCGCGCCGCTTCGACCCCGGCACCTTGGGCGCAAAGATGGAGTAGTAAGCGGTGGCGACGTAAAGGCCTGTCGTTACGCCTCCCAATGCAGCGTGAAAATCCAGATTGGCCTGGGTAGGCTCCGTGAAGGATTGCCCGTTCTTGCCCTTTGCCTTCGCCATGGGGCCGGTAATCAGCGTCGCGGCCATGGGAATTGCAGTAATCAACCCGAGCCGCTGATGGATCTTCAGCATGTGCGTGCGCTTGTCGAGCATTGCCTGCAATTGCGCATTGGCCAGCGTCTGCTGCGGAGTGAATCCCAAATCTCCCAGCGACGGCGCGTTTCCTGAGCCGGGCTGGCCTTGCTGAGTCGGATTCTGCTGTGTTGGATTTTGCGGAGTCTGGTTCTCCTGAGGCTGGCCCTGCTGCTGATCCGTTTGATTCTTCCCGCCCTCTGCCGCCTGCTCGATGTTTAGCTCAGGGGCTGAAGGCAGATCGGCATAATCCGGAGCCGCGGGCTGTGCAACGCCCGGTGCGTCAGGCAAGGTCAGAGAAGCATTCTGTGCCGTTTGCGCCAGGCACAGCCAGGGCGCAAACGCCAGACCGCAGCAAACAACCAATCGCCGCAGCCACATTTTTCTGTAAGGGGAAATTTTCAAAGGCCGGGACTCCCTCCGTCTGCGACACGCGCCGGTGTACCCTCGTGCCCGGGCAATTCCTTTTCAGTTTAGACGACTGCAAATCCGATTCGGTCCGTCAGCGTCATTACATTTCGTTCATCTACGCTCTTGTCTCGCATGCACAGCGTATTGCGGAGACACAAAACGCCGCTACTCCGCCAGTTTCGTTAGCTGCACCGATCTGCCACTCCGTGCCGATTCGCGCGCCGCATCAAGAATCTGCATCACCACAACATTCGTGTCGAGCGCCGAGAGGTCGCCCTTCGACTGGATCTTGCCGGAAAGCACAGCAGCTAGATAAGTGAGCGAATCGTTTTCGGGCGAGCTGAGCCCAGTAGCGGAAACAAGCCGCTCGTCGTTGTCGTGTTCGTGGCGCAAGCGCACCTTGTCCGCACCCACAGTGATCGCGTAGCCCGTCGAGCCGTAAACTTCCATATCTTTGCGGCTGAACGGCCAGTTCCACGAACCCTGAATGACCGCCTGCGCATGCGGATAAGCCAACACAATCGTGGCATCGTCATCGACGTTGCGATAAATCTCCGGCTTGTCGTGATTCACCACCGCGGTCACGGTGAGCGGAGCTTCTCCGTGCATCATCCAAGTCATCAGGTCGACGCCGTAACAGCCAAAGTCGTACAGAGCGCCGGCGCCGTTCTGTGCCGGGTCGGTGAGCCAGCTTAAAAACTCCGGCGGCACGCCGATCTCCTTGGGCCCCTGGTGGCCGTCGTGGACCACGACCCGCCGCAGCGCGCCCAGGCTACCATGAGCCAGCTCGTCGTAAGCTGCGCGGTTGCTTGAGTACCAGGTGGTCTCGTAGTTCACGAGGACGTGAATGTGGTAGTGCTGGGCGGTGCGGCGGATAGCGAGTGCGTCCGCCAGCGAGATGGTGAGGGGCTTCTCGACCATGACCGACACGCCATACTGCGCCGCGATTTCGATCGCATGGCGGTGTTCGCCCACCGATGTGTAGACCAGCACTGCCTGCGGGTGGCGCACCTCGATCATGTTGGCCATGCTCTTGAAGAACAGCGTTTCGCTCAGCCCATATTTGCTGCGATATTTTGCGAACAGTGCCGGATCCGCATCCGCAATTCCAACCAGCTGCACGTTGCTGTGCGAGGGCAGCGAGCGGAGAAATCCTTCCACGTGCCCGTGCTCCAGCCCAATGATCGCGACCCGCAGCGGAGCTTGCGACGCGAGGCTGCCAGGCAAACCAACCATCAACGCAACCCACAGAACGCGCGACACCACCCGCGCCAAAATACGGCTCGATTGGCAAGTGAAACAGGAAAGAGAAATACGCATGGACCGAAGTTGCCTCCTGGTGCCCGATTCTACTCTGCGACGGAAGAGATGTTGGCGAAGGTTCCTCGTATGCCAGACGATCACGACAACCAAGCCGCTCGTGCCACCATCAGCAATCGATACTGACGGAGAGGCCGTCAGCGCAGGCGCGGGCACACGTGCCCAAAGGTGACCTCTACTTCGGTTTAGTCGAACCGGCCACGACGCGTTCTATTCCAACGTGGGAGGAATCAATGGCACGGAAGGGTGCTGCACCCAAATTCCACAAACCTTTCATCGGTGTCGTTGGCGATGTGTCCCATTATGGATGCGATGCCAATTCGACCATTCCGCGTACCGGCCTGGTTTTCCGATTCTAGAAGCAGCTCTTGGCTTCTGACTTCAGCTTCCAACTCCCGGCCCCCGTTCTCAATCCGGAAGCTACCTGGCTGATCCGGCGGGAGTTAACCCCAAGCTCCAGGCAGTTGGGCTCTTATGGCTAGAACCTAGGAGCTAGAAGCTGTTTTCCCGTAAACCCGGCCTGATCTTTGTCGTCCATTTAATCGTGGAGACTGTTGCAACCCGCTTTCGCTGCCCTTGCTGCGGATACAGGACCCTGGAAGCTCCGGAAGCAATGAAGCTTTGCCCGGTGTGGTGGGAGGACGACGGCCAGGAAGACGCTGACGCCTCCGATGTGCGCCTGACCGTCAACGGCTCGTTGAGCCTCAACGAAGCGCGCACGCACTATGCGCAGTGCGGCGCGGCCCATCCGCGGTTCCTCCGTTACGTTCGTAAGCCCAGTATTACTGAGCAGTAACGTGCCTTTCGCGGTCCATTTACTGCCCCATTCGTCCGGGCCGGTTTGACCCTGCCAGCAAACCCTCTTACCATGAGATGAGATATTCCCCGGCCACACGGAGCTGTATCCGCACTGAGCGGCAGCCCAGAGCGGCGGTCTGAGAACGTGAATAATGACGGCTCGCACGCTCAGTTAGTTGGCTTGCGGTCGGGAAACCGCGAAAGTGGAAGTTCTGATCGGCGCCAGGCGCGCCTGGAAGGCAAAACGTTGAGTTCTACTGAAACCCTCGAAGGCGACCTTCAACCCGATGCGGCCGAGGCTGTAACCGGCCACGAAGGCCACGACCACGACCACGAAGGTCATGATCACGAAGGCCACAACCATGAGGGCCACGTGCATGGCCCGGTCCTGAACCCGGACTGTACCCGCGAACTGGTGCTGGATATTCCCGCTGAAGACGTCACGAAGGCCTACAAGAGCGTGGCTGGCAACTACCGCAAATATGCCAAGATTCCTGGCTTCCGCGCCGGCAAGGTGCCGGAGACGGTGATTCGCCGCCGCTTTGCCGGCGAGATTCGCAAGGAAGTAATAGACGGCCTGTTGCCGGAGCGGTTCAACAAGGCGGTGCGCGACCTGGGCGTCAAGCCCGTCGGGCAGCCCCAGGTGATTGAACTGACCGTGGAAGACGGCCAGTCGCTGCACGTAAAGGCGGTCTTCGAATACCTTCCCGATTTCTCCATTGAGGGCTACCAGTCGGTTACCGTCGACAAGCCTTCCGTAGAGGTTACAGAAGAGGAGTTCAAGCAGGAGATCGATCAGCTGCGCGAGTCGCGCGCCACCATCGAGCCGGTAGAAGAAGACCGGGCCCTCGTGGACGGCGACTGGGCGCAGATTACCTACAAGGGCCAGGTAGAAGGCGACGGCGAAGCCGCTCCAATTGCCGGCGAAGACTCGCTGGTGGAGATCGGCGGCAAAGCCACGGTGGAGGCTTTCACAACCGCTCTGCGCGGCGCCAAGCCCGACCAGGAGTTGAAGGCGGAAGTCATCTATCCGGCCGATTATGCTGAGCCCAAGCTGGCCGGCAAGACCGTGGCCTACGACGTGGAAGTGAAGGCCATCAAGAAGCGTACCCTGCCCGAGCTGAACGACGAATTTGCCAAAGAGATTGGCGCTTACGAGAGCTTTGCCGATCTTGAAGCGCGCGTGCGCGAGCACATGGCAACCCGCAAGCGCCGCAGCGTTGAAGGCGAAACCAAAGACCGGCTTTTCGCGGCGCTCACCGAGCGCTACACGTTCCCGGTTCCCGAGTCCCTGGTGCAGGAGCAGATTGACGCGCGGCTTGAACGTGGCTTGCGCGCGCTGGCTGCTCAAGGCATGGACCCCGAGCAGATGCGTAAGCTGGACTTTGCCCGCTTGCGTACGGCCCAGCGAGACAGCGCCATCGCCGAAGTCAAAGCGACTGTGCTGCTTGACCGCATTGCGCAAGAGGAAAACATCAACGTCAGCGACGAGGAAATGGACAACGAACTGCAAATGGCAGCTCTCCAGTCCCGTGAGCCGCTCGATACCCTGAAGGTGCGATTGACGCAGGACGGCGGACTGGCTAGAATCCGTGAACAATTGCGGCGCGAGAAAGTGGCGTCCGTGCTTTACGAAAGGCTGCCTGCATAGGACAGCAGGACGGCTGAAAGTCGAGTGCGGTCCGGCACATACATCGCCGGAACGTGCGGTTACAAAGGGAATGGGCGCAAGCTGCCCCCTAACCGGAGAAACGGGAAGAATACTCAATGGCATTGGTACCCATGGTGGTAGAGCAGACGAGCCGGGGCGAGCGCGCCTACGACATCTATTCCCGTCTGCTACGCGACAACATCATCTTTCTTGGCACGCCCATTGACGACCAGGTTGCCAATCTCATCGTGGCCCAAATGCTGTTCCTGCAGGGTGAGGATCCGGAAAAGGACGTCTCGCTCTACATCAACTCCCCCGGCGGCTCCATCACTGCGGGTTTGGCCATCTACGACACCATGCAGTTCATCAAGAACAACGTGGTTACCTACTGCATCGGGCAGGCGGCCAGCATGGGCGCGTTTCTGCTCCTGGCCGGCACCAAGGGTAAGCGTTTCGCGCTGCCTAACTCAAGGATACTGATTCATCAGCCTTCCATGGGCGGCCTCAGCGGCCAGGCCACCGACATCGACATTCATGCGCGCGAAATCCTGCGCATCCGCGAAATCACAAATACTCTTATGGCCAAGCATACCGGCCAGCCGCTCGACCGCATCGAACGGGATGTAGAGCGGGATTTCATCATGAACGCGCAGCAGTCGAAGGAATACGGCATCGTAGACGAAATCATCGACCGGCCGCGCACCTAGGCGAACGGAACCGCAGGGGCGGAGAACGACGGGCAAGACCAAAGAGGGAGCAACACATGAAACCGCGCACGGGACCGGAAGAAGCACTACGTTGCTCGTTCTGCCACAAATCGCAGGATGCCGTCGCTAAACTGATCTCGTCGCCCAGCGACTACCCTCGCGCCTATATCTGCGATGAGTGCGTAGCTGTCTGCAATTCAATCCTCGAGGACGATCGCGGTGAGGCAACTCCGGCTGCGGCCGCGGGCCACCTGCCCAAGCCGCAGGAAGTAAAGGGCTTTCTCGACGACTTCGTGATCGGCCAGGACCAGACCAAGAAGAAGCTCGCCGTTGCTGTTTACAACCACTACAAGCGCATCCAGATGAACCGAATGCGCAACAACGAAGTGGAACTTACCAAGAGCAATATCCTGCTTATCGGTCCCACTGGGTCGGGCAAAACGCTGCTGGCGCATACGTTGGCCAAAATGCTCGATGTGCCCTTCGCAATTGTGGACGCAACCACGCTGACCGAGGCCGGCTATGTGGGCGAAGATGTCGAGAACATCATCCTCAAGCTGCTGCAGGCCGCCGACGGCGACGTGACCCGCGCCCAGCAGGGCATCATCTACATCGACGAAATAGACAAGATCGGCCGCAAGGACGAGAACCCCTCCATCACCCGCGACGTTTCGGGCGAAGGTGTGCAGCAGGCCCTGCTCAAGATTCTTGAAGGCACAGTGGCCAACGTTCCGCCGCAGGGCGGACGCAAGCACCCGCACCAGGAGTTCACCGCAGTCGACACCACCAACATTCTCTTTATTTGCGGTGGCGCGTTCGTGGGCCTGGAGCGCGTAGTCGGGCGCCGCGTCGGCAAGAAGGCGTTGGGATTCAAAGCCACGGAAACCGAAGCCGATACCGCGACAACGCGGTCGCATCGCGACACTGAGTTGCTGCGCCGCACCGAACCTCAGGATCTCATCAAGTACGGATTGATTCCCGAGTTTGTCGGCCGCCTGCCTGTCATGGGCATTCTCGATGAGCTGGACGAAGCGGCTCTGATTGAAATCCTCACCAAGCCGAAGAACGCCATCCTCAAGCAGTATCAGCGGCTCTTCGAGTTCGAGAATGTGCGCCTGCACTTCACCCACGAAGCAACCTGTGCCGTTGCCCGCGAAGCTCTGGCCCGCAAGGTTGGTGCCCGCGGTTTGCGCATGATTCTTGAAGAGTTGATGCTCGACCTCATGTATCATCTGCCCAACAACAAGCGCGTCCGCGACCTCGAAATCACGCGCGAAATGGTTGAGCGCCGCGACCTGTCGCTGTGCCTGCTTGAAAAAGCCGGTTAAAGCTTCTGCAATTTGTTTCCACAAGAAGCCCGCACCTGTCCAGTGATATTTGCCGGGTGCCCCAGGTCTCGCCTTTGAGACCTGGGATAACGCGCCCACCAACACCCAATCCGCGCAGGACCCTACAGCCAGGAAAAGCCCAGAAAAATGCCGCAATTGCGTGGCGATTGGCGCAGATAGGCCCAAATTAGGCCCTATTTGGAAATTTCGGGGTTAATTGTTTACAACCCATCGACTCAGAACGTAACCTTGTGAGCAGCCTTTTCGCCAAATTTGATATCAAAAAGGGTTAACCCCTAAAGTTTCTGTAACCACCTGGACGAACATTTGACACCAAAACGTAACCATTCAAGCAAACCTTTAGCGCTAATGACGCACCATTTAAGCGACCATTTCAAGGCTCGATATACCGGGATTCTGCAGGCGTGCGGTGTGTCAAAAAGTCCTCGTTCCCACGTGCG
>DASRLI010000039.1:0-2500 GCA_035648535.1 Occallatibacter sp.
ACGCGGGGATGCTCACATGGTTCAAACGATGATCGCGACGCTGACCTAGCGATGGGTTGTTTCGGATGCCGGGTGCCCGACGTCTCGCTTTGGTCAGTCTCATGATTCTTTACACGTTGTCCGTAAAGGATGTAGTGAGACTTTACACTTTGAGATCTGGGATGCAGGAAATCAAGCAGCTTTTGTTTCCACGACCCGCTCGCACGCTGCGTCGACACGGGCGATAATTCGCCGCTCCGGGCCAATACCCGTGTCCCACGTTTGGTTGGCGACACGTTCCATCAGCGCCGGTTCCTTCAATGCTCCGATGACGCTCATCGCCATCACCATCAAACGGACAAGTTTGTCATTCGAAGCCGTCAAGACAGCCCCGTTCTCAATCCGCGAATATTGCTCGCTCGTCACGCCAACGAGTTGAGCGAAATCCTTCGAGGACTTTCCAATGCGCTTGGGCGGGTGGCCCACGTCTGCGGAATCTCGGCGGGTGGCGCACATCTGCCGAGACCTTCCCCAAAAAACGGGTGCCCCATATCTCGATTCTGAGATGTGGGCATCGGGCAGGCCCGACCGTTTCATACCTCGGCCAGCACAACCTCGCGCTCCTGCGCCGGAAAGGCCGCATACCGAATCGCCGGGCACCCCACATCTTGCTTCTGAAACGTGTGATGCAAGGGAACAAGCAGCTTTCGTTTCCACAACCCACTCGCACGCCGCGTCGACACGGGCGATGATTCGCCGCTCCGGGCCAATACCCGTGTCCCACGTTCGGTTGGCGACACGTTACCTCAGCGCCGGTTCCTTCAACGCTCCGATGACGCTCGTCGCAACCACCATCAGACGGACAAGTTTGTCACTCGAAGCCGTCAAGACAGCCCCGTTCTCAATCCGTGAATATTGCTCGCGGGACGAACGACGAAACGGAAGGGCAGGGTCTTCGACCCTGCCATCAAACCGCCAGCGCAAAGCGCTTCCTCTCTGCCGAAGGCCGGAGTGAAGCGCAGCGCAACGACTGAATTGCTTTCTTTCATACGCCGAGACTCTCAGGGGTATGCAGCCGCAAGTTAAGCCGCGTAGCGCAGCGCCTGCAACACGTCTTCGCGTTCAAGATAGGGATAGTCCGCAAGAAGCTTCTCGATGCTGACCCCGGCACCGATCTGCCCGACGATCATCCCCACCGTCACCCTCATACCCCGGATGCAGGCCTTGCCGCCCATGACAGCGGGGTTCTGCGTGATGCGATCGATTTCACCCATGCGATGCCCCTCCCGACAAGCGCACCCCAATCATAACGCCGGGAAGCAAGGACCACCGCGTCCGCGGAAGCTCGAAAAAAGTGGCATGCCCGAAAATGGTGCATTTCCGGACTTCCACAGGTCCAAACCTAACCGCCACCGTATGAATACTTTGCACCCTAAAGTCCCCGGGGGGAGGGGGAGGGGGGCATAAGCGCTGGAAGCCCTCGTGAGATGTCCGGGCCAGGCTTTTGAAAGTCCGGTGTGGCTCTTCGGAGTCGCGCCACCAAATCCGACGGCCCTACTCCACCCTCTCCAGCAGCTTCACGTACTTCGCCCGCGCCGCCTTGCACTGCTTATCCGCCGCCACCGTCAGCGGATGTTTCTTGCCAAAATATTCCCGCGCAGTTTCCGCCAGATCCATCCAGTCGTGCCAGCGACCGCCCGCATCCTGCTGCTCGTCATACCGGGCCGCCGCTCGCTGCGCCGCCGCCGACCCCGTCGCGTTCTCCACCATGTACCGCGCCGTCTTCGCCGTCTTCCGCGCTGTATGCAACTGCTCGTCGTCGAGCAGGTCCGGAGGCTCCTGCCGATGCGCCAGCGTCCAGCGCTCAATCAGCGGAATCAGCCGCAGGTCCGGCAACACCAGCCCATTCGCCGTACCCACCGACACCAACAGTCCCTCGATCGCACCCGCAATCCGCGGCAGTTGTTTCGTCAGCACGCGCTGCAATTTCTTCGCCTTGGACTCGCGGGCATCCTTCAACTCTTCGCGCAGTTCCGCCGCCGCCCGCCGCGGCAGGCTCGGATGTGCCTTCAGCATCTTCCGCTGCACATCGAGGTCGCGCACTCGCCCCGCAGCGCGTCCCAGTTTCCGCAGACGGAGATGCAGATCTTCGGTCTCCGCCGAGCCCGGGGGCAGAGCCGCCAACTGCGCCAGCAGCTCCAACTGCGCCTCCAGCCGCCGCACCATCGCGCGCACCTTATGCACCGCGGGCTTGCGCGGATCGGCCAGCACCACCGTCATCGCCGCCTCAAGCGCCGTCGCATGTTCCCGCAGCGTTTCTACCGGATGCACCGTCTTGTTCGCCATTTAGCTATGCCCCAGAATCCGATGCGGCTCGTAAGGCCCTTCCAGCCGCTTCACTTCGTCCTCGGTCAGCTTCACCGCCAGCGCGCCAAACGCATCGTCCAGCTGGTACGTTTTGCTCGCCCCAATAATCGGCGCACTCACAACGGGCTTGCCGAGCATCCACGCCAGCGCCACC
>DASRLI010000040.1:0-7539 GCA_035648535.1 Occallatibacter sp.
CCGGGATAAGCGGATGACTAAATATGGGAAATATTTTTCCCTCCCAGTGGAAAGTATTGTGACATTAATTTCCCAGTAAAGTGGAAAAAGTTTTCCACTAGACCGGTACAACTCGTTCCGGATTCCGGACAACTCTTGGGGAATCCCCTTGGATTGAGCCATTCCACTTTCGGCACTGCGATTGCTAAGGAAGGTGTAACGGATTGTAATGCCGAAAGTCCCCCTATTGGAGAATATGGCCCAATACATCCAGATGCCAGCGATTCCAAGGAACCCCTGGTCCCTTCGAAACGCTCCTTTTGCATGGGGATCGGTCCTGATTGGCGCGCTCATGGCGGCCATGTACTACCGTGTGCTGGTGGGACAGGTAATGGTCTGGTGGCGAGACCCAGACTACTCTCACGGCTTTCTGGTGCCCATTTTTGCGGCCTACCTGGTGTGGGAGAAGAGAAAAATCATCCTAAATAAAAGAGTTGCGCCAACCTGGACCGGAGTTCCAGTCGTTGCCCTGGGGCTGGTAGTTCTCCTCCTTGGGACATACGGCGCTTCGGTGTTCCTGTCGCGGGCCTCACTCGTGATCCTGCTGGCAGGGTTGGTGCTTTGTTTTTGCGGGTCACAACTCCTGAAGGAGCTTCGCTTTGCTTTGCTGGTCCTATTCCTGGCCATCCCACTTCCAAGTATTATTTTCAACCAGATAACCCTTCCCCTGCAGTTCCTGGCTTCCAAGCTGGCCAGCGCTCTTCTTTCTCTATTCGGTGTGCCGGTTCTGCTCGAGGGCAACGTCCTTGAGCTTTCCACCATGAAGCTGGAGGTGGCGGATGCTTGTAGTGGCATCCGCTCACTGGTTTCCCTGTTCACGCTCTCGGTCTTCTATGGATACTTTCTGGAGAAGACCTTCCCCCGGCGAGCCGTGCTCGCTCTGGCCAGCATTCCGATTGCAATCGCGGCCAACGCGGTGCGCATTTTCGGCACCGGGTTGTGCGTCCAATACTGGGATCCGGATAAGGCCCTGGGGTTTTTCCACGAGTTTTCCGGCTGGGTGATGTTTCTGGTGTCTCTGGGGTGCCTTTTCATAGTCCATCGCACCATGCGTTTGTTCCTGGCGCATCGGAGGCAGGCATGAAGAGCCCTCGGTTCTGGACGGTTGTCGTGATGCTGGCGGGAACTGCATTGCTGCTGTACTCCCGCAGTAATGCCGATCTGATTCCTGTCAGCGAGCCCTTGCCGCAGGTTCCGCGCTTGATTGACGGATGGTCTGGAACCGATGTGCAAATCGATCTGGATACTCTCAAAGTTCTTGGGAACGGAGATTTCCTGTCGCGCATTTATACAAAGGATGGGCAGTCGCAGCTAATTGACCTCTTTATCGGCTATTTCCCGACCCAGAGAACAGGCGTCACCATACATTCACCGAAGAATTGCCTGCCAGGTGCAGGCTGGGCATTCGAATCATCGCAATACGTCGATCTGAAAGATGTGAATGGCAAGACGCACCGTGTCGGTGAATACATCATTGCCAACGAGGAGAACAGGCAGTTTGTCATTTATTGGTATCAGGCGCATGGGCGCAGCATCGCCAGTGAATACCTGGCTAAGGTCTATTTGGTGACTGACGCAATGCGGCTGAATCGTACGGATGGCGCGCTCGTCCGGGTGGCAACGCCGATCGATCCCAAGGAAGGCGCTTTGCCGGCGAAGGCCCGGGTCGAGGCATTTACGGCGCAGCTTGCGCCCTCGCTCCCTCGCTTTATCCCGGACTGAGCGGATTCGAAGGAGAAGAGGATGACAACCCGGTCTGGCAGAAAAATGCCGGTTGCGTTCGCGGGAGTGCAGTCAGCAAAGTTTGATGATGATGAGAAGTTCGTTCAAAACAGTTCAGCTGGTTATCAATGGCAGGTGGAAGCAAATGAATAGGCAAAAGACGCTTTCGGTGGTCATGCTCTTTATGGCGGTCGCTATGTTGGCGGGATGTCACGGCGACCGAGGTATGCGGAAGCTTAAATATCTTGAGAGCGGCAGGCGATTCAGCGCGGATGGCAAATATAGAGAAGCCGCGATCCAGTACTTGAACGCTCTCAAGGTCGACAGTGACTTCATCGATGCTCATTATGAGCTCGCGCAGGCGTACGAGCACATGGGGCAATCCACCGAGGCGTGCGCAGAGCTCGCGCGCACCATAGACTTGCAGCCTGATAACTACAAGGCACGGATCGACCTTGGAAACCTCTTGTTCGCTGACGGCAGAACAGACCAGGCGCAGGCACAGGCCAATGCGGTCTTGACCGCGCAACCTGGCAACCCGGGCGTTCACGCCCTGCTCTCCGCCATTGCGCTCAGGAAAGGAGACAAGGATCAGGCCCTGGCCGAAATTCATCGCGCTCTTGATCTCGATCCAAACCGGGCGGCATTCCATGAAGATCTCGCGCTCCTGCAAGCCGGTGATCCAGCCTTGGCTTCTTCGGTTGAAGCTGAGCTGAAGACGGCCGTAGAGCTCGACCCAAGATCGGTGAACGCCAAGTTACTGCTCGCGGCATTCTATGCCCGGAACAATCGCTTGCCGGAAGCCGAAAAAATAAGTTGGGACGCAGTCGCGGCGGATACCACCAGCCTGGCCGCCAGGGCAAATGTCGCCCAGGTCATTCTCAAGCGGGGTGACCGTGCCCGGGCCGAGCAAGTACTCCGTCAGGCGTCGAACGACTTCTCCGATAATCCCCAGGGAGTTCGCATTCTGGCGGATTACTACGTCGACTCCGGCGAGTTGGACAAGGCCTTGGCGGAGTTCTCAAGCCTAACCGCAAAATATCCGAAAAACGTCGCCGTGAGGAAGGGATACATTCGAGTTCTGCTCCAGGTCAAGGACAATTCCGCCGCACGAAACCAGGTCGCCAATTTAGCGAAGGACAACCCCAAGGATCCAGAGGTTGCGGCGTTGAACGGAATCGTGATGCTCAGAGGCGGGAATGCAAATGATGCCGTAAATGCCCTCCAGCAGGGTGCCGGAAACTTCCCGAAAGACGCCTTCATTCAATACTGGCTGGGCAAGGCCGCGCTGGAAAAGGGTGATCTGTCCCTGGCCGAAAATGCCTTCCGCCAGGCAGCGGAGCTGAATCCATCAGCGCGCGACCCACAGGCGGAGCTGGCGCGAATCGCATGCCAGCGCGGTGACATGGGTATGCTGGCCGATGTAGCTGACAAAACGATCGCTGCGTCTCCCCATTTTCCTCGCGGATATGTGTGGCGCGCCGTCGCGGAGATGAATCGTAACGCGCCGGATAAGGCTGAAAGTGACCTGAAAACCGCAATCAACGTGGCTCCGCAGGGCTCGCATGCCTATCTCCAATTCGGCAAGCTTCGCTTCGCGCAGAAACGCTTTCCCGAAGGAGTCGCACTGCTGGAGCAGGCATTGCAATACAACCCCAATTCCGTAGAAGCCATGCGCATGCTGGTTAGTTACGACCTCTACCGGAAACAACCGGACAAGGCCCTGGCTCGCTTGAATGCGCAAATCGCCCAGAGTCCTGACAACAGCAGTTTTTATGACCTTCTCGCGCACTTACAGATTCAAAGCAAGAAGCTGGACCAGGCTGCTGCTGCGGCTCAAAAGGCTATCCAGCTGAATTCCAGTGATGGCGATGCAGTCATGCTGTTCGCACAGATTGCGGTTCAGCGCGGACAGACGGCCAATGCCATTCAAACCTGGGAACAGTGGTTGAATGCGCATCCCGGTGATGCCAGCGCCCTCGCAATTCTCGGAACCCTCGAGGAATCGCGTGGAGATCAGGGTAAGGCCGAGGCATACTACAGGAAATCTCTGCAGATTCAACCCCAGCAACCTATCGCAGCCAACAATCTTGCCTATCGGATGCTGGTGAATGGCAAAACCCCGGACGCCGCCTTGACACTCGCCAAAACGGCCCGGCAAGGCATGCCGAACTCGCCCAACGCGGCGGATACGCTTGCGTGGGCCTACTACTACAATGGGACCTACGAATTCGCTCGCGACCTACTCGAAGACGCAATCAACACAGATCCAAACTCCGCTGCCATGCAATATCACCTGGGAATGGTGTACAGCAAACTCAGGGATAAGAACAACGCGGTGATTCACCTGAACAAGGCAATACCCCTGGCGCGCGATTCGCAGATAGCAAAGGACGCGCGAGCAGCGCTGCAAGAAATGCGTTAGAGAACAAGAGGGGCTTGATGACTGCCGGGATCATCTGAAAGCCTCCTAACAGCCCCCCGAAAACATACCCGCAAGGCCCCAGGAGGCAGAGCTGAAACCGTGACGTCCAACACTAAGACAATAGCTAAGAACACAGGCTGGTACGGCCTCGAAAATGTAATTGACGCTATTCTCACCCTATTTACATCGATTGCAATTGCCCGCACCCTGGGACCGACGAAGATGGGCTACATCGTCTACGTCACATGGATCGCGTCGGTCGTTAGCAACCTCGGAGGACTTGGCATTCCCGCGACGACGCGCAAGTATATGGCAGAGTTTCTGGGCAGGGGCGACCGTGGAACGGCCAGGTACATCTATTTCCGAACATTGCTGCTACAGGTCGGTCTGGCGACGCTGGCCACTGCCGGCCTTTGTTTCTGGGTGCTCAGAGATGCAGCCGCAGACTACAAACTGGCCTCGGTCCTCGTCGTACTCAGCATTTGGCCTTCGATGGTCAATAGCATTTCGGCACAGGCGAATGTCGCTGCGGAGGAGCTTTCGAAGAATCTGCCCGCCTCCGCCATTGCGATATTCACTTTTTTCATCTCGATTCTTGCGACGGTGGTGTTCCATTGGGGCGTGGTCGGAGTGGGCGCGGCGTTGCTCCTCATGCGCCTTGTCGACTTTCTCGTGCGGGTTTTCCCGACAATGAATCGCATTCGCACCTGGGATTCGGCCCATGTGCAACCATTAGGGCTGCAAAAACGAATGATGACATTCGCCTGGCAGAGCGTTGCCAGCATGATTGTTGCGTTGATCGTTTGGGAGCGCTCCGAGTTTATCCTGCTGAAGCATCTGTGTGCGGATATCCGGCAATTGGCGTACTACTCTGTTGCATTCAGCTTGGCCGAACGGCTGCTGGTCAGCGCATCGATCTTCGGGTCGGCCGCAGGCGCGACAATCTTTGCCCAGTATGGGCGCGACAAGTCCAAGGTACCCTTCATCACTGCATCCACTCTTCGCTACCTTTTCCTGACGTCGGTCCCGCTGCACTTCATCTCCGCTGCTCTTGCAGCGCCGACGCTACTGCTTCTTTACGGCAACCAGTACAAGGGCGCGGTTATGGTTGTCACACTTGCTCCCCTGCTGTGCTTGCCCAAAGCGTTTATTGGACCTGTACAAAGCCTCTTGCAGACTTACGAGAAGCAGAGTTTCGTCATCGGTACGACGATCTTCGCGGGCATCATCGACATCGGCGTCGCATGGTACCTGATCCCCGCCCATGGCGCGGTAGGCGCATGCATCGGCAGTGGAGCTGCGCAGATCACGGCCGTCGGAATAATGTGGGCAATCGGCATTCATCTCTACAAGGTGAAACTCCCATGGGTGCTGCTTGCGAAGGTTGTATTCATCAGTGTGATGGCGTCGCTGACCGCGCACTACGTCGCTGTGCAATTCGCTCCGCTTTGGGGGATTCTGTGTGGAGGAAGCGCCGCTTTGATCGCTCTCTTTGGACTCGTCTATCTGATGCGTGTGTTGAAGCCGGAAGACCGCGATCGCTTTAATCTCATAACTGGTTCGTTGCCGAAGCGAATTGCCGCGCCCGTGAATACCGTCATATTACTGCTGATTCGAACGGAGTTTGCAGGATAGGCGATTCTGCTCGACTCAGGAGGAGCTCACTGATTGTTCAGTCCGGAATAAGCCTTCCAAACCGAAAGCGTTGGAGGTTCAAAACCTTGCGCCCACCAGTCAGACACTTCGGTGACCCACTTGGGCGCCAATCCAAACAACTGGAACCTCAGCGACTCGACCTTTGGTAACAGTCAACCCCTATTGCTTATCAACTCGCGGACATAGGATGCGCCGTTCGAGACCACATTGGCAATCCTGGCTCGAACCGGGGCAGGTTCCAGCACCCACTCCGCACCGATCTCAACCACCTCGCGGCTGAATAACCTTTTGAACTTGGAGATACCCTCGAGGGAGGCCTCATCCTCCTCCCCTCCAAGCGTTACTCCCCCCATATCGAACCATTCCGCTCCTGTCGATTTTGACCAGCGGATCATTTTCCATACCAGCAGATGGCCGTACGGTATCCGAGCATCGTTTCGTCGAGTCGAACCCGCCACGTAATGCTCTATGTTATCTCCGTTGTTACAACTCCAGCTGAATGCGACCATGTTCTCCGGCGCCGTATTTTCATCTGGAAACACCCCAACTATCCGAGAAAGATTCGGATTGTCATGAGACATCTTCAAAATGCCCTGCCAATCCTCCGAAGGAATATACCCGCCCGTTCGCTGCAAGGCCTCCTTTTGTAACTCCTTCAAACGTCCCACATACATTGGATCGGTAATCACGACGGGCCGCAGCGACATCTCCTTCGCATCTCGAATTTGTCTCTTGGCAAGTCGGCTGAACGATGCAAGAATCTCTTCTTCACTCGGCTTCAGATCAATGACCAGTGTAAATCGATACGCATTCGGCGGCCTGACTTCCGGATACCCGAGCTCCGCCAGCGCCTCCTCAATCGCCGCTCGCCTACCAGAAATGCGCTCCCCGGTCTGAATACAACGTGCAGAAGAGTTCCTTGCGCTCCATCACTTCCCGCAGCGCCACCATCACCGTGGCGGTGGTTTCCTCTTGGACCAGCTGCGCGTAGTAGATCTCGCTGGTGGCGTCGTCCAGGATCACAATCAGGTCATGCCAGCGCTCTTCCTGAAACCACTGGTGATGGCTGCCGTCGATATGCAGCATCATGCCAGGCAGTGGGCGCCGTTGCCGGCGCTTGCGATGCACGCCGCGCTTGGACTTCCGCTTCACAAGGCCGGCCCCCCTCGAGAGCCTGCTTCACCCAGGTGTAGCTCAGCCCGATCTGGTGCTCCTCTCTGAGCTTCTCGTGGAAATGACGCACGTTCAGATCGAAATACTGCTCTCGATACAGTTCCAGAACCTGCTTGGCCTGAGCCTTCGGCACCCGCTTACGGCTGGGCACACCTCGCCGCCGGTCCAGCAGTCCATCGTGGCCACCATCTTCATAGCGTTTTCGCCAACGACGCAGCAGACGGTCGCTGATGCCGATCATCTCTGCTGCCTGCCACCACATAATCTTCCCTGCGGTAGCTTGCAACAACACTTCTTCTACCTTCATCGCCCGCTCCACGGCGGTCTCCGGATAGTTCTCCACGCGAAATCGCATGGTTCCATCCTCGCCGCCTACTATGCGGAGTTGGGATAGAAATCAGGCGCATTGACTGGGCCTAGTTCCTGCCAGAATCAACGATTCCTGAAGCCCCCCTATAATGCCGGACAGCCGGGTTTCCCAGGTCCGGTTTGAAGCCTTGGCCTGTCTTCCGTGAGTCTTCCCA
>DASRLI010000041.1:0-2297 GCA_035648535.1 Occallatibacter sp.
GGTCCCATATATGCTATTGCGCGATTACCTGCCATGAGTTGTCTTCCTTCTTTCCCGGACTACCACTATACAAAACAACATGCAAGGGATATGTTCAATAACGATCACGAAAGCGCGATAAGAGATCAGCGTGTAAAGACCGGGGCCAAGGGCGAACGCTTCTAGGCTCGGAGCGCCCGCATATCGACGGGAACAGGCGAAGCAATCACCGCGCTAAAAAGCTTCTCGTCCAGCTGAATCCAGCTTTTCTAAAGTGCGGCCTGGCCGGGATGAGGACGCCAACACGATTCGCCCTCTGGCGCTACCTCCATATCTCACCACGCCTGAACGACAGAGGGATTGATTCAACCCACATTTCCATTTTGAGCCTTAAATGAAACCTTGGATTGTCGCCATCGTCAATATTCATAGGGGTGTGAATGCGATGAAGACGCTCCGGAGGTCAGTACCCAATGGGTGAGATACAAAATCGGCCCTTTCAGCTCTCCTTCAACGCCTCTGTCAAGGTCGAGTTCCAAGGCTCCAGCGTCACTTCGGACGGTGGCCTGATCCTGGTGCGCGAACTCGACGAGCGGCTCGGATTCGGCGAATTGATCGCGCAGCATCTAACCGACTGCCGTGGGAAGAACGCGCAGTTTTGCTTCGCCGACCTGCTGCGGCAATCAGTCTATAGTCGCTTGGCTGGCTACGAAGATCTCAACGACGCCGAGAGGCTTTCCCAGGACCCGACCTTCCGGCTAATCAGTTCGGAAAAGATCTGGGATCGAGGCGTCGCTCTCACCTCTCGGTTGCAGAGTTTCGAGACCGAGATACTGGCCGAAGACGCGAACTTCGCCGGGCTGGCGGGGCTCAGCCGGGCATTGATCGCGAAAGCGGAGGCGCTGGATTCAGGGTACCGCACGGTCCTGGACATGGATTCGACGGAGATTCCGGTGTACGGTGCGCAAGAACAGAGCGCCTACAACGGGCATTTCGAATCGACCTGCTTTCACCCGCTGCTGCTGTTCAACCGCGAGGGCGACTGTTTGGCCGCCAAGCTGCGGCCGGGCAACGTTCACAGTGCGGACGACTGGGAAGAACTGCTCATGCCGGAGATCGAGCGGCAACAGAAGCTGAGCAAGGAAGTGGCGTTTCGCGCCGACGCCGCCTTCGCCAAGCCAGAGATTTACGAGGCGCTGGAAAGCCGGGGCGTGAAGTACGCCATCCGTATTCCGGCCAACGAGAACCTGGAGCGGGATGTGGTTGAACTGCTGCTGCGCCCGGTGGGGCGTCCCAGTCACAAACCGACCGTGTGGTACAAGAGCTTTCTCTACAAGGCCGCCAGTTGGACGACGGCGCGGCGAGTGGTGGCGAAGGTCGAACATCATGCCGGAGAGTTGTTCCCGCGCATCGGGTTCGTTGTGACCAATCCGGAGACGCCGAGCCGAGCGGTGGTGCGGTTCTACAACAAGCGGGGCACGGCCGAGCAGTGGATCAAGAAGGGCAAGCAGGCGGTAAAGATGACGCGGCTGAGTTGTCATCGATTCCGTTCCAACGAAGTTCGGCTGTGGCTGAGCGTGATCGCATACAACTTGGGCAACCTGTGGCGGCGGCTGGTGCTGCCGAAGGGAATCGAAACGTGGTCGTTGACTAGCTTGCAGCAGCGGCTGGTGAAGACCGGCGGCCGGTTGGTAAAGCATGCCCGCTACTACTGGCTGTTGTTGGCGGAGAGCCATCTGACGCGGCGCCTGTTCGCAAGCATGCTGCGGCGGATTCTGGCTTTGCCGCTGCCGGCCGGATAGGCGCGGCAGCCAGGCGAAACCAATCTGGACGATGGAGGGGAGTTGAGGGAGAGGTGTCCGTGAAATCGCTTCGAAATGGTGCAAATGGTGGTTTTTGGGGCCCGGGGGCGGCCCAGCCAGGCACGCCCGGCCCTTTGGCCTTGGAATGGATGCAAGAAAGATTGCCAGCGGAGACAACAGGGGGTACATTAGTTCGCAGCCGAGAGGCAAAATGGAAATTCCGGGGGACAACTATGCAGACCCAAGGACAGATCCCGCTGCGAAAGTTTGGCAAGACAGACGCTCGGGTCTCGGCGCTCGGGCTTGGCGGCCATCATCTGGGTGCGGCGAAAGACGAGCAGACCGCGGTGGAAATTGTCCATCGCGCGGTGGACGGCGGCGTAACCTTCTTCGATTGTTGCTGGGAGTACAACCGCGGCAAGTCGGAAGACTGGCTGGGTAAAGGGTTGAAGGGGCTGCGCGAGAAGGCGTTTCTGATGACGAAAGTCTGTACCCACGGCCGGGACGCCACGCTGG
>DASRLI010000042.1:0-48473 GCA_035648535.1 Occallatibacter sp.
CTGAAGCAGATTGAGCCTGTTGGTCCCAGTGGCGAAACCATCATCGATTATTCGATCTACGACGCGATGCGGGCCGGGTTCGGCAAGCTGGTGTTCATCATCCGCAAAGACATTGAGCAGCCGTTCAAGGAGGTCGTGGGCGCGCGTTTTGAAAAGCGCATCGCCGTTGAATACGTCTTTCAGGGACTCGACAAAATTCCTGCGGGGTTTCAAGTGCCGGCGGGGCGCACCAAGCCGTGGGGCACCACGCAGGCCATACTCATGGCCGCCGACGCCATTCAAGAGCCTTTTGCGGTGATCAATGCAGACGACTTCTATGGAGCGGAAAGTTACCGCGTGATATCAGACCAGCTGCAGGCAGGCACCGGGGACTACTCGATGGTTGGATTTGTTTTGCGCAATACGCTCTCTGAGTTCGGAACCGTGGCGCGCGGAGTGTGCCGTGTTGGTAGCGACGGGTATCTGGAACAGGTTGTTGAACTGACAGCCATTGCCCGCGACGGCGATCACGCCAAAGATACGGCCAGCGATGGCAAGGTGACGATGCTGACGGGCGACGAGCCGGTCTCAATGAACATGTTCGGGTTCACTCCACAGGTATTTGGAAAACTGGAAGAGCACTTCAAGAAATTTCTCGATGCGAACGGCACCGATCTCAAGAAGGAGTGCTACATTCCCAGTACTGTGAATGAGATGCTTTTGGCGAAGCAGGCGAAGGTTAAGGTTTTGCGCAGCAATGACTCATGGTTTGGCGTGACATACCGTGAAGACCATGCCAGCGTTGTTGAAAGCATCCAGAGCCTCGTTCGGGATGGCAAGTACCCTGAAAGACTTTGGTCATGAGCAAGGAAGGCAATGTCGCCGCTGCGGCGCGTGCGTTCGAAATCGGCGGCGAGTTTTTAGAGGCCAGACCCTACGGCAGCGGCCACATCAACGACACTTACAAAGTCTTCTTCAATGAGGGAGGCGTGCCGCAATGCCACATCCTGCAGAGAATCAATCACAACATCTTCAAGAAGCCTGTCGCCTTGATGGAAAACATCCAGCGGGTCACGGCGCATATTGCTACCAGGGTGGCAGACGAACCTGACTGGCAAAGGCGCGTACTGAGGCTGATTCCGGCGCGTGACGGAAGAGCCTGGCTTGTGGATGCAGAGGGGAATCACTGGCGCGCTTATTACTTTATTCAGAAGGCCCGTTCGTTTGATGCCGTCGAGTCTACCGAACAGGCATTTCAGGCTGCCAGGGCGTTTGGAAGATTCCAGGAACTGCTGGCCAGCTTGCCTGCTCCGCGCCTGCACGATACCATTCCGGACTTTCACCACGCACCAAAACGATTCAAGGCGTTTGAGGATGCAGTCGCAGCAGACGTGGCGGGCCGCGCAATCCTGGTAAAACACGAGATTGACTTCGCACTCGCGCGTAAATCCATCACTGGTGTGTTGCTGAATGCGAACCTGCCGGAACGCGTGACCCACAATGACACCAAGTTCAACAACGTTATGTTGGATGATACTACCGGCGAAGGCATTTGCGTGATTGACCTCGATACCGTAATGCCAGGGCTGGCGCCGTACGATTTCGGCGACATGGTTCGCACCACGACGAGCCCGGCGATGGAGGACGAGCTGGATCTCTCTAAAGTGACCATGCAGTTTCCCATGTTCGAGGCACTGGTGCGCGGCTATCTCAGTTCGGCTGGCGGATTCCTGACCAAGGCCGAAAAAGATCTTCTTGCCTTCTCGGGAAAACTGATTACGTTCGAGCTCGGCATTCGCTTCCTCACGGACTACCTGGCGGGCGACACATATTTCAAGGTGCATCGCCACGGGCACAATCTTGACCGTTGCCGGACGCAGTTCAAACTCATCCAGTCAATCGAGCAGCAGGAAGAGAGCATGAATCGGCTGGTTGAGACGCTTGCTTCGTAGGCGATGACTTGCCGGGTTGCTGCCTCTATCCGACTGAACGGTTTGACAGCAACGGATCGTCAACGAACAAGAGTGGTGCATCAGTGCTTGTAAATTGCGACGATGGCTGCGAGCGCCAACAGGCCGCAGATTTCCGCCACCAGATTCAGATCGATACTGAGAATTGACCCACTGACAGTGATTCTCAAGTGCGGCATTCCGTTTGGGTCTGAAAGCGTGCCTTTATAGAGTCCGCGGGTGATGAAGGCAGCGAAGAAGCCGAGCATTGGGACGCCCGCAAGAATTGCAGCCAGATAGAATCGCTGGTCCTGTAGCGGACCGGCGGCGAGAACCAGCACGACTTCAAGCACCGCAAGCCAGGCAAAAGCCGCGGTCTGCCAGACAAGATGAAACCGCGCGTGGCCCGGCCATTCAGGATTGGTTGCATGGGTGCGGTTGAGATCGATGATCAACGTTGCCAGACCTTGCAGACAGCAGAGAGCAGCCAGCAAACCGCGGGCTATTACCTGATTTGTCATAGCCCCTCCTCTGGGGATTTCACTGTCCGCACCGTTGAGTCAGTTCGAAGCGGATATCGCGGGGGCTGGGGAGTGAGAACTCTGCTCTGTAGCGAGCGGAAGGGTAACGGTAATCCGGGCTCCGCCTCTTTCGCGATTTGAGGCTGTGACGGTTCCCCCGTGAGCGCGCGCAACCGCATCGACGAATGCAAGGCCAAGTCCGTGCCCGTTCGAATCCCGGCCTTTGACCCTGCGCTCGAACAGGTGGAGTAGTACTTCGGGATCGAATCCCGGTCCATCGTCTTCGACAACTAACCATGCGGAATCTTCCTTGCCTCGCAAATCGATTGAGAGGGTGCAGTGTGGCGGCAAGTGCTTGAGCTCATTGTCGAGGAGATTGGCAACCATGCGATGAATAAGTGCAGCGTCGGCGAAAATCATCACCGGGCCATGGCTGAGGAGCTTGACCTCAAATCCCTTCTCTGACATGGAAGGTTCGTAGAGATCGGTCATGATTCTGAGCACCTCGTTTAAGTCGATAGCGCTGCGTGTCAGCCGAAGCGCATCTGCCTTGGCCTCGGCGACATCCAGGGATTTGTTGAGAAAGTCGGTAAGTCGATCCAGTTCGTCGATGGCAGAGACAATCGGCTCAGCCTGCTCTCCGTCCGTGACGGTCGACAAGGACATTTCGAGCTTTCCACGAATTGCCGTGAGGGGGCTGCGCAAATCATGGGCCAGCGAGTCGGTGATGGTGTGCAACTGGTGCATGGAACTCTCGATCCGATCGAGCATGCGATTGAGAGTCAGGGCCAAGTGGCTGACCTCGTCGTTGCGTTCGGTTGTCGGCACCCTGGCATTGAGATCGGAATGCCCGATTCGAGAGGCGGCTTCGGTAATCTCCCGAACATGGCTCAACATGCGCCGGGTGGTGAGGAATACGATACCGAATCCGAGCAGCACAATCAGCAGCCACAGGAACAGGAAGCGCAGGCGCAGGAGCCAGAGCACCCTCCGTTCATCCCGCTCCGACAAGCCAAGAAAGATCTGGCTGCCGTCCGCAATATGGATCGAAGCTACGCGAAAAGGGACTGCGAATCCAGGGACCCGCACATCCGTGGGCTGGTCCGGAGGAATCCTGGTGGCCCGGATCGCCTTCAAGTGGCTGTCGCCAGTCCCGGCGCCGACCCACAACTGGAGAGAATCATCCTTGCCCGATTGAAGAAAGAACACCGAATCGTCCGGTTCGTCTTCTGAGGCCTCCTTGTTGGGTACCTCTCTGGACGCCAGTTCCGCCACTTCACCCACGACGGCGTCATAAAGGGCATTCTTGGGTGTCTGCTCGGCTACGTCGCCCAGCACCTCTACTTCGCCCGAAAGCCAAGCATCGCTGCGACGTTGAATATCGCCGGCCACAAAGCTTTGGAGAAAGACAAAGACCACCATTGTTCCGCAGGCAAAGGCGAGCGTTGCCCACAGCGAGATGCGCCAGGCGGCGCTGCGCATCAGAGGCTTACCGGTCTTTGAGGACATAGCCCACTCCACGCATGGTCCGAATCAGCGGTTGCTGTCCCGCACTGTCAACCTTGCCGCGCAACCGGTAGATATGGACGTCGACCACATTCGTGTCCGGTTGAATGCGCATGCCCCAGACCTTGTCGAGAATCATCGAACGTGTGACCACTCGTCCGGCATTCCTGCACAAATACTCAAGGAGGACGAATTCCTGCTGGGTCAATTGCAGGACCTGTCCGCCGCGCGATGCCTCGCGCCTTAGCAGATCCAACTCAAGGTCCAATACGCGGAGCCGAGTCGCATCGCTAACCGCGGGACTATTGCGCTTGAGCAGGTTGCGGAGGCGCGCCAACAACTCGGCAAGCGCGAACGGTTTGGTCAGGTAGTCGTCTCCGCCCTGTTCCAGTCCCCGCACACGATCGTCGACTGAGCGGCGCGCAGAAAGGATCAAAACTGGAGCCCGTACGCCGAGTTGACGCAAGCGAAGGATCAGGCTGATTCCGTCCTGATCGGGCAACCCAAGATCGACGATGAGGATGTCGAATGGGCTTTCGACAGCGAGCCGTTGGGCAGTTTCGCCATCCGACGCAGCTTCCACATCGTATCCCGCTTCCTCAAGCGAGCGTCGCAGGAAACTCTGGATATCGATTTCGTCTTCAACGAGCAGAAGGCGCATGAAGCGATATTAGTCCATTTGTGTCACCATTTACAGATCTCCCGGGCTTCGCTTCCCCGGTTCCTTGAGAACTGCCCGAACGCCCAGATGACCGTGTTGTCATCTGGGCGTTCGGGCGCGGTCATCTCATTTCATTATCCTTGGACATAAGCCCGCTGAAAATCGTATCCACCGGACCTGCGCGAACGGAGCAGAAACCAATGGGAATAACTGCATTTTGGTCACGGGCCCTGAACATTTCCCCTCTCGCAAGTCATCCGCTGGGTTCCGTTCCTTTAAAATGAAGGAAATGTCATGCATGCAGGCCCGGCTCCGCGCTCTCCAAAGGGTGCCTGAACTAGTCTCACCAGTGAGTTGAAATCCGCACGGCCGCAGTTTCCGCGCGGCCCGATTTTCAGACACAAGAGAAGCCATCTTCTTCCCAGCGCTATTGAGGATCAGAGTGCATTCGACAAACGTTATGGATCAATTGGACACGAGTTTTCTTTCCGAAGCCTTCAGCGCCTCTCTTTCGCTGCCGGCGGCTCTCGATCCCAGCTTCGAAGATGCCCTGCGCCATGTGCTCGACAACCCCGGGAGTTTGGTGCGCCCCAAGCTGGTTTTCCAGATGGCAACGGCGTACGGGCTGAATCCCGTTCACGCTCAGGAACTCGCAATTGCCCTTGAGTACTTCCACACCGCCTCTCTCCTGTTTGACGACCTGCCCTGCATGGACAATGCAATGGAGCGGCGCGGCGTTCCCTGTACTCATCTCGTATTCGGCGAGGAAGGCGCAATTCTTACCGCGCTTGCATTGATCAATCGGGCTTATGCGCTGACCTGGCGCGCAGTTGCCGGTTGCCCGCAGGCCAGGCACGCGCAGGCTCTGGCCTTCATTGAGAATTGTCTCGGCGTAGGTGGACTGCTGAACGGGCAAAGCTTCGACCTGCATTACTCGGCACTACCACGCACGCTGGAGACGACCGAACGCATCGCCCGGGGCAAGACGGTTTCGCTGATCAGGCTGACCCTGGCGTTGCCGGCCATGCTGGGCGGTGCCTCGGACCGCGAAATCCAACAAATCGAGAGGATCTCAGTGTTCTGGGGCCTCGGCTATCAAATTGTGGATGACCTCAAAGATGTGCTCCAGAGCTCAGCGCAAAGCGGAAAGACAGCGGCACGCGACGCCCTGCTGGACCGCCCGAATATTGCGGAGGCTATCGGAATCAGTGCCGCCGTGCATCGGCTCACGCGGTTGATCGATCTGGGAGACAGGGTGCTGGGCAACCTTCTTGCTTCACGGCCTGAACTCGAGTTCCTGGAGAAACTGCGCGGCGACCTGCAGGCAGAGCTTGCGCGGGTTACGCGGGACTCGTTTGTGCTGGCGGAGGAAGTCAGTCAGTGATCTTCCTGAAGTTGATTTTGACCAACCTGCGCCGGCATCGTATTCGCTCATTGATCAGCATAGCCGGGATCGCTTTTAGCGTGGCGGCGATGCTGACAGTGGTCACAGTTCTGCAGGGCGCAATCGGCATGTTCTCCAGCATCCTCTCCAACGACAGCGAGCTGATCGTATTCGAGCGAGACGTTTCCGACCTTTTCTTCAGCAATGTTCCCGGCGACGCGGCCGCTCAGATTTCAAGTTGGCCGATGGTGGCGCACGCGAACCCGGTGTTGTTCGGAATCGTCTCCAGCGAAGGCCACCCGATCATTACCTGTTTTGGAGTGACGCCTTCAGATGCGCGCATCCAAAAAGCCGCGTGGCTTCAGGGCGATCGCGGAAGGTTTGCTCAACATAACGATGACGTGGTGCTGGGCTCGCGCGCAGCGGAGTTTCTTTCAGCCACTCTCGGCAGCCAGGTTCAGATTGGCCATGCCACCTTTCACGTCATTGGCGTACTGAAGACGGCCAACGGCTTTGAGGATGGCGGAGTCTTTATGCCGCTGGCTTCAGCGCAGTCCTTCTTTCACAAGGAAGGAACTTCCTCAGTGATCACGGTCAAGCTGAACAACAAAGATGATGTTGCCGCCTTCAAGAGCATGGTCAAGGCGAAGTTTCCGAGCCTGATCGCTCTGGAGGACGCGGAGTTTACGCGCTCCTACTCTCAGTTCAGAATTTTGAAGGCTACAGCCTGGGCGGTGGGCGGATGCGGGTTGCTGCTTGGCGGTTTGGGAGTGGCGAACACAATGATCATGTCAGTGTTCACGCGCATTCGCGAGATTGCGATCCTTCGCGTCAACGGCTTCTCTCAAGTGCAGATTGGCGGGGTGATCTTCGGCGAGTCAGCAGTTGTGTCTGTTTTCGGCGCGCTGACGGGACTGCTGATAGGAACCTTCTTTCTCTTCGCGCTGAAGCTGATTCCCGCTCTTGACGGATATGTAGACCCCACCATTCATCCGCTTCTGATGTTGGTTGTGCTGGTATTGGCTTTGCTTACCGGGATTGCAGGCGCCCTTTATCCGGCTGTCTACGCCATGCGCATCCGTGCAGTGGAGGCGCTTCGATTCGAATGAGACCCGCTGCGGAAGGCATTGAAAACGGGCGCATCGTTCTGCGCGCCGAGAACCTGTGGAAGAGCTATGACGAAGGAACAGTCACGGTTCTCAAGGGCGTGGATTGCGAGGTCTTCGAAGGCGAGACGGTGGCTCTCTGCGGGCCTTCAGGCTGTGGCAAGAGCACGCTGCTCCATCTGTTTGGTGGGCTCGATTGGCCCGATCGCGGAAGGGTTTCAGTCAACGGTGTAGACGTCAATCGGCGCAGTAACCTGCTTCATCTTTTGCGCCATGAAGTTGGCTTCGTGTTTCAACTCCACAACCTGATTCCCGACCTGACTCTTGCGGAGAATTGTCTTATCCCCACGGTTGCCGCGGGCACCGACCGCCGCACTGCACGGGCGCGACTCCTGGAACTCGCCGAGCGCACCGGGCTCAGTCACCGGCTCGACCATCGCATTCAGAAACTGTCCGGGGGAGAACGCCAGCGCACTGCGCTTTGCCGCGCACTGATGAACAAGCCCAGGATTCTGCTTGCCGATGAGCCGACAGGCTCACTCGATGAGCAGGCGAGCAAAGTGATCTTCGATCTCCTGCTCGAGTTGGTTGCTACCGAAGGCGCTACCCTGCTGATGGCCACGCACGATCGAAGTCTCGCAGGACGCTGCGACCGCCTGGTCGAGATGCACGATGGAAAGATCCATGAACATGCACACGCTGGATGAGATGGAAACATCGCGCTACAACTCGCGAGCCGTTGCCAGCGCCGCGTGGCACAGCCTCTTCTGGCTTGCATTTGCGAACGCGATTGGAGTGCTGATCGCGATTCTGCTGCTTGTTCCCGCTCTCAACCGGCAATTAGGTGAGTGGACTTACGGCCGCTGGATGATGGTGCACATGAATCTGGAGCTGTACGGCTGGGCCAGCCTTCCACTGGTGGGATTTCTCTTCAGGGTCTACGGCGCAGACCGCGGACCGACTGCGAATTGGTGCCGGCCGGTGCTGTGGGTGTGGTCGGCCTCGCTGGGTGTGGGCGTGCTGTCATGGCTTTCCGGAAACTCCAGCGGCAAGCTTTTTCTCGATTGGAGCGGATACGCACGCGTGTTGTTTCCGGGTGCACTTCTGGTGCTTTGGCTGCTTCTGGTCTTCGCCCTAGTTGGAAGTTGGAGAGAATCCGGAAGTGCGAGCGTGGCTGCGTGGGCGGCCAAGCTTGCGGGCCTCGTTGTTCTGCTGGCTGTTCCATTCCTCATTTACATCGCTTCCGGACCTAACACTTATCCTCCTGTGAATCCCGATACGGGCGGTCCTACAGGCGCCAGCCAGTTGGAATCCTCTTTGGCCATCGTGGCCGTGCTGCTGATGCTCCCGTTCGGGATTGCACGGCGCAAGCTGGGAAAGTCTGGAATCTTCGTCGCTAGCTGGATGGTCCTGGTCGCTGAATCCATCCTCTGCGTCGCACTGGGCCGCGCAGATGTGAGCCATCACAGCCCGGTGCAGTTCCTCAGCCTCGGTAGTCTTCTCATTTGGCTGCCTCTCGTACCTGCTTACTATAAGGCGTTCGAGTGGCACCCAAACACTCGCCGTTGGCGATTGGCTTTTCTCTGGTGGTGGGGCGCTTTGCTGGTCACCGGGTGGGTCTTCTTTCTTCCCGGAGTCCTTGACCACTTCAAATTTACTGACGGCCTCGTCGGCCACTCCTTTGTAGCTATGGCAGGCTTCACGTCGAGCCTGCTCATCTTCGTCATGGTGCAGCTGCTGGGCGAGGGTGGTTGGATCTTCAATCGGTCGCGATCGTTTTATTTGTGGAATGGCAGTGTCATCGCCTACATCGTGCTGATGACCATGGCCGGCTGGCGTGAAGGCTTCGACCCGACCTTCACCATCGTGCCGGGCATTGCGCGCAACATCCTCTACACTCTCCGCCTCGTGACCGGAATACTCATGCTGCTTGCTGCGCTTGACTGGCTCGTCGACGCATCAACACTGCTTCGCGAGCCTGTCCTCGCGGCTGCTGAAGTTCCACAGGAGAAGACAGCATGAACCGTCCCATCCTTCTCAGTTATCAGTTGCTGATTGGTCTTTCAGACACGTTCACGGGTGCTCTGCTCATTGTTGCGCCAGAGCTGACGCTGCGGCTGATGCATTTGCATGCGCCTTCAGATGCACTGATTTACGTTTCGTTTATCGGCGCATTTGTTTTCTCGGTGGGCCTTGCCTGCCTGTATGGTGCACTCCTCGCGTATAAAGGCAACCGCCGGACGAAGCTTGAAGTTGTCTGGTTGCTAACAGGCTTCGCGCGTGCCAGCGTCGCCAGCTTTGTGATCGCGCAGGTGCTGTCGAGCACGCTCGAGGCTGGCTGGCTGACGGTCGCGGCTACGGATGGGGTTTGCGTTCTGATTCAGGCGATTGGCCTGCGTCGAGGGTGGTTGGCCCGTGCCACAAAGTAAGCGCGGCGGTTTCGGCTGGCAGGGCGCGAGCCTTGTCGCGATCACGTATGTCTATTTCCTCATCTTCGCCCAGTTTGCATTCCTCAAGCGACTCGCGACGCTGGGCGTTGCAGACGCACACCTGAAAGCCGTAATGTCGGCAATGGCCGCGGGCGGAATCCTACTTAGCCTGCTGGCTCCGCGACTGAGCTTTTGTCCCTCTGCGAATCTGCGTCTCCGCACGGGGCTCTTTGCTTCAGGCTTCGCAGCATTCGCGGCGCTTCTTCCCCTCGGATTCGCCGCGGCAATTGCCGAGTCCTTCCTTATCGGCGCTGGGCTCGGGCTGCTTACCGTCACCCTGGTCACGCATCTGCGCCAATGGACAGGCGATCGCAACCCCCTACTCGCCGTCGGCGTGGGGACGGGCATAGGTTATCTCATATGCAACCTCCCGCCTTTCTTTACGGCTTCGGCAGGAGTGCAGGCAATGTCGGCGGGTGTTCTGTGCCTGGCGGGAATCGGCATCACATTTCTACCTGCACCTGCGCAGTTCGAGGCGCGCGAAAATGGTCCACAGTCCGCGATCTCTTTCTTTCGCGTGCTCTGCGGCTTCACTGCGCTTGTGTGGCTGGACTCGGCGGCCTTTTTCATCATTCAGAACACGCCTGCGCTGAAAGCCGGAACCTGGCAGGGCACATTTCATCTTTGGGCAAACGGCCTGTTGCATCTTGCCGCGGCGCTGGCGAGCGCTTGGTTTCTGCGTCGCAGGGGTCTCTCGCCGGTTCTCATCGCCGCGTTTCTTGCGCTTGGCGTAGCGTGTTTGCTTTTGCTCGATCCTGACCGGGCACTGCTCGCATCCGTCTTCTATCCCATCGGCGTCTCGCTCTACTCCGTTGCGCTGGTTGCTTATCCATCTCTGCTGGCCCCTGCTGCCTCCGCCGCAGAACGAGGCCGAATGGCGGGTTGGATCTACGCGATCGCCGGCTGGGCGGCCTCCGCAATGGGAATCGGCATGGGGCAGAATTTAGGCCATGTTCCGCCGGTCTTTGTCGCCGCAGCGGGCGCAGCCATTCTGCTACCGCAACTCTATACTGCCTTTCGCGAACGCATCCGCGAGTTGGCACTCGTTGCACTCGTGCTTCTGGCGGCGCTCTTTCTCGATCGGTTTCTCCACGCGATCAATGCCATGCCCCAACTCACTCAAGTGGAGCGCGGCCGCCAGGTGTACATATCCGAGGGATGCATTCACTGCCATTCGCAATATGTGCGGCCCAATTCGCCGGACGTGCTGATGTGGGGACCTGTCGAGTCCATCCAGGAATTGCGTAGCGAGAATCCGCCGCTCATTGGCAATCGGCGCCAGGGTCCCGACCTCTCAGAAGTCGGCGCGCGCCGCTCGGCTCTCTGGCTCAAGGCTCACTTTTATAATCCGGCCGAGGTCAGCGGCTCCTCCATCATGCCCTCGTACAGCTTTCTCTTCCACGATGAGCGGGGTGACGATCTTGTTGCGTATCTCGAAAGCCTGCACGCGACAGACACGGAACGGCACCTTACAAAGGAGAGGCTGTGGCAGCCTTCTGTCGCCGCCGTCGCAGAGGCAACTGCCGCTGACGGCGAACAACTCTACCGGCTCGACTGCGCCAACTGTCACGATGCGGAAGGTCGTACGCGCCGCGCCTGGCAATCGAACTTCAAGCGGCTCCCTCCGGATCTCGCGAAGGGTCCCTACTTTTATCTGTCGCCTTCAGGTTTCCAGGAACAGCGGACGGTGCGCCTGGAGCAGATCGCAAAGTTCGGCATTCCAGGAACCGACATGCCGGGACACGAATATTTATCAGACAGGGACATTGCCTCCATCAGTCTTTGGTTGTCGCAGGTCATCGCGCGATCGAATCAACAACCTTGAGCACTCATTGCATATAGGAGAAGACGAACAATGAAGATGTACACACAGGCCCTCTTCCTCGCCATCCCGCTCGCGATTGCCCCTGCCGCGCACGCACAGCATCGGACATTCAGCATCAATCCGGATGCGAGCACGGTAGCCTTCACTTTGGGTGGCACCGGCCACCATGTGCAGGGAACATTCCATGTGCAGCGCGGATCAATCGACTTTGACCCCGGCGCCCGAAAGATATCCGGCTCAGTAATCGTTGCGGCCGGCAGCGGCAACAGCGGCGAACCGAGCCGCGACAAGAAGATGAACTCCGACGTGCTGGACGCTGAGCACTTTGCTGAAGTGATGTTTGCACCGAGCAGCTATCAGGGGACAATCGCGCCCTCCGGCGATTCCACTATCCAGGTCTCAGGCACATTCACTTTGCACGGCACTCCGCATGACATGACGGTTCCCATGCAACTTCACATCGACGGCGCGAACCTGACAGCGAAAGGACACTTCACGGTTCCTTACGTGAAATGGGGACTCAAAGATCCAAGCATCTTTATCCTCAAAGTGGCCAAGGAAGTTGATATTGACCTGACCTTGAGTGGCCAGCTAACTCACTAACCAGGGCGATCGCCGACTTGCAATGCTATTGAGCGCCGAGACAAGCACAACCGGACTCGCAGTTGAGTGACGCCAGCGCTCGCGCCCTTCATCCCGTCTGATGATACCTACGATTCCATCTATCCGTCTCCCTCGCCGTGCTCAGAATGCGCTACAGCTGTACTGTCAGCGAAGACCTCGCTACACACAGCAGCAGCGCGTCACTCAGATAACTGAGCTTCTGATTCCATCTCGCGGAGTTCTCTAGAAACTGAGCCCCAATCCAACATGTAGAGCATTTCAAATACACGCTTCAGACAATGTGGCAACTTTGCTGGACGAAGCCTTTGAAGGATCCACGGTGGCAATCGCAGGGTCATCCGATGAGACTGTGCTGGCTGCGCGGGAGAAGGTCGGAATGGGGCATAAGATCGCGCTGAATCTGATCGACGAAGGAAAGCCGATCTATAAGTACGGTGTCGCAATCGGAATGGCAATCCACCGGATCGGGCTGCGCGAAGTCCTCGTTTCTCGAGCGGCCTCGCCGAGTGCGGTTGAGCAACTCGCCGCTACATACGACAAGGCGGCGAGCTACTGCAAGGCCGTGCGCCAATACTCAGTTGCTCCAGGGAACTTTGCGGGCGGGCTAACGACCATCGAAGAAAAGAGCATGGGAGCGTTTGCAAAGAGCGGACGGAAGCCAATTGAAGGAGTCCTTCGAGTTTCGGAAGCGCCACCCCATCCGGGGCTCTGGCTTCTGGATTCCGTACCGGATTCGCATTTTATGCAATTCGGTTACACCAACCCGAACGACACCGAAGGAATCATGGATCTGATTTCGACGGGAGCGCAGATGGTGCTCTTCGTTACTGGTCGAGGAAGCGTGATTGGCAGTGCAGTAGCACCGTTGATCAAAGTCACTGGCAACGAACGGACATACAAAAACATGACGGATGACATGGCTTCAATGCCGGCCGGATTTTAAGCGGCGAAGTCACGCTGGACGAGGCCTCCGTCGAGTTAATGGATTTAATCGCGGATGTCGCGGCTGGGCAGTCAAGCAAGCCAGAGAAGCTTGGGCATCGGGAATTCTTTCTCATGTACAAGCACCAGGATTCACCTTCGCTAGAAGCGGGATGCCGGCAGTGAAGCAGTCGTCGAACTCCGAATCCTCAGGGGATCCTCCACTTCGATTGCAGGGATGCACGCGACTGTGCAAAACTTCGTGCGGAGACAATCGTGACAAATAGATGGATGGTTCTGGCAGTGTTGATGGCGTGTTCTGCGTGCATCTGTGCACAGGAAGCCGTAGTTTTGCCCGCGGCCCAAACTGTAAAAGATCAGGCGGGAGAGACGTTCCGGTTTGTCTCCGATGGACCGGCGGCATCGGGCTGGGCCCGTACCGACGATATTGCTCGAAAGTTCTTCCGCCAGGAACTTCCGGCGCTGTTTGAGCGAACGATTGCACTGGACAGCGAAGTACCATCACGGACGACTCTGCGCTGGATATTCACGGGACCTCGAGCGGGCTTTACAGTGGAGCTCAGTTCGAGCAAGGTCCGCATTACTGAACGCTACTACGATTCGATGGGACTCTATGAGGGACAAGGGAACTATCCGGAAAAGAAGGTGCTCGACGAAGAGCGGCAATTTGTGGGGCAGGCGCGGACGCTGACCGTGATTGCCGATGCGCACCTGTCAGTGCGGGTATTGGTCAACGGACTTGAGGTACTGAATGCGTCAATGCTGTTCGACGTTACGCGGCATCAACTGATGTATGCGGCGCCGCGGACGGAGCACGACGTTTTGGAGGGCAGACTGCTGGAGCCGCAAGTGAAGGCCGCGACCGTGGCGATAAAAGCCAGCGAGAAGCACCAGACGATGCTTGGGTTCGGCGGGAGTCCGAGCATTCCGGCGTATGCGGAACTGAGCGAAGCGGGCAAGCGCGAGTATTGGCACATGCTGAAGCGCTACAACCTGCTGATTGCGCGCGAGTATCCGATGGGAACGGAACTGAAATCAGACTTGAGCAACATGGACGACATGGCCGCGGCCACGCCGCACTATTACGGAGACAACTTCCCCAATAGCGAGGTGTCGAACTTCGACTACACAAAGCATGTTGTGGATTTGGGCGGAGACGTGATCTACGAGATGTGGGCGCTGCCGCCCTGGGCCACAGAGGATTACACGGGGCCGCAGGTTGTGGACTCGTGGCACAAGCCAGTGAAGCGAGTAGCCAATCCCGAGGAATATGCGCGAATCGTAGTGGGGTACTGCAAGAAGGAACAGGCAAAGACCGGTGCAGCGCCGCTGATTGTGGGCATCGAGAACGAGGTGGACCAGCCTACATCGGTCTTCAATGCCATGGCTCTGACGCTGCGGCGGGAGCTCGACAAGGCGGGCTTCACGCAAACAAAGATCCACATGGCCGACGCGAGCTACATGTTTTTGGGTGTGCAGCGGGCGAGGGAACAGCGCAAGGACGCTGCCGCGTGGAAGGCGATCGACTTCACAGCCGTACATGAGTACGACTTTCAGGAGTTCGCGGCGAATCCGGATCTCTACGACGCGCGCATGCGGGCCATGCATGACGCCAGCGAAGGGAAAGATTTTCTGGCTACGGAGATCTGCTTCAACGATCCGCACTACCAGGAGCCGTCGTACAGAATCGCCCTGGCCGCGGCGCAGCTCTACCACAAGAACCTGACGGAACTTGATGCGGTGGGCCTGCTCTATTGCTGGATGCTGCTCGATGTCGAGCAGCCTACCTTTGGTGGATCACGCGCGCTCATGGTGCCGGATCGAACAAAGGGATGGGTCCCCGTAGCGTCGAGCTTTGAGCTGCGAGTTCTGGGAGCATTCAGCCGCCACATTCTGAAAGGCATGCAGCGCGTTGAAGTTGAAACCAACGACCACGACCTGCTGACGACTGCGTTTGCCGATGGAAAGAACCAGACCCTGGTGATGGTGAATCGCGGTACGGCGGCTCTTAACGTTGCGGTTGCCGGGGCGGCAAAGCCCTGGACTGAGATGGAGCGCACCAGCATCGAAGAGCCAAATGCGGTTTCTGAAGTTCCCGCAGAGGTGGTGGTTGCGCCAGGGGAGATCGTGGTGCTTTCAAATGTAGCGGCAGAGCGATGACGTTGCATCGCTCGCCGCAATGGCTCACGTCAAACTGACGAAAACGAGTGCGCTGGCCGGGGCCGTAGGGTGGTCAAGATCATCTCGAGCTTTGGGTTACAAGGTGGACCCGGCCGAGAAGCCCCGACGAGATCGGCATGACTTTGTCGAGGTCCTGCATCTGGAATCGATCGCCATATTTCGCGATGAGTGGTTTGTAGTCGTGGGGCGCCTGCGCAGACCACGCGTTGAGAGCCGTGTTGTACACGTGGATCTCGATGTGATTCTGTCCGGCCTTCAGGAGCTTCGATATATCGAGGCGGTAGGGCGGATGCCACAGTGCGCCTGCAGCGTGGCCGTTGATGGTCACCAGTGCAGCCTCGCGAATGGGCGGCTCGAAGTAAGCGTGCATGCCGGGACCAGGACGGGTGATCAGCGGATTCGGCAGGCCATTCGCACCTAGAACCGGATGTTCGGGTGGCGAATTGGGCGCACCAGGCAGCGCCTTGCCGCCTTCGACTTCAAGAAAAACCGAGCTGGCGGAAGGCGCGTCGACCGCAAAGTCACGCGAATATACGGCTTCACCAGAATAGTGACGAGTGGCGGGATCGGCTGTCCAGTCGGCGGGGGTCTGCTCGGTTTCGGTTTTGCCGGTAGACGTGAAGGTGACCTTCCAATCGGTACTGAGATCGGCTATCTGCGAATACGGCGCATCTGTGGAAACAGATTTTGTGCTGGGTTCGGAGTCCGAGAAAACGAAGATACGCGACTCGTAGGGAGCCAGGTGGATGGGCTGGGAACTTGCCGAGGCCGCGGCGAAGGTGGCGTCATCGGGGTTCCATCCTTCTGCAAATTTGTGTGCCGTGCCAAAGCTAGCGACTGTGTCGACGGTCTGATTGCCGGTATTGACGACGAAGTAAATGTCTGCGCCCTGCAGCTTGCGGCGAATGAATCCGAGCTGATCCTTCGCGGTGTCTACAGCACTCGCGAGATTGAAGTCTGGCGGCGAGGCAATTCGAAGAGCACCTGCAAGGCCGCCCGTGTCAGAAACGAATGTGGACTTTTCCGCATCGAAGAGTTGCTTCGATAGGGCCGTAATCTCAGCTTGTGGCGCGCCTTCCGCGTCGAGCGACGGCGCGCGGCCGACAGATATCACCTTTCCACCGGCCGCTGCGAATGCCTGAATCTTCTTCAATGTCTCGATTGGAATGCGGTCGGTGGGCGGAAGCACGAGTATTTGGTGATTGACACCGACTTTGTTGATGGCGTCGGCGTCGATGTAGTCCACGTTATAACCGGCGGAGAGAATGGCAGACATGAGCGCTGGAGTGATAAGGCCTTGCATGGCGCCGGTCACGGTAACCCTGGAGGGAGAAAAGCCGGCCCACGCATCATCGGTAGGGAGCAGGACAGCAACCTGGTTCGCGGGCTGGCCCTGACGCATGAGGTAGCTGATGCGGGCGATGTACCGCGTGACACCAGGCATCACAGGGTGCCAGGGATTGTGCTCGTTAAAGACCGCGGCGGCATAGAGCGACCATCCGGGCTCGCCGACTTGCGGTGCCGAGTAGGGCCATCCGTGGAAGAAGAGCAGGTTTTCGCCCATGATGAAGTCGATGTCGGCTTCAGCTTTCATATCGAGAGGCGTGGCGCGAAACGCGGGCGAGTGGAGCCAGGTGAACGTTTCGCCGGAACTGACGTTGTGGCCAAACACGTGGTTGGCTGACGTGGCCCAGCGAAGGGTGGAGAATGCGCGCCACTGTGGGCCTTCGCCCTCTGCGAGCCCCACGAGATTCTGGCTTGAGAAGCTTACCGCCGGCTCTCCGTAGGTTTGCGAGCGGAATCTTGTGTGGTGTGCGATGGCCCAGTTGTTGATCTGCGTCAGATAGTTTTCGTTCACCAGTTCAGTAAGCGTGCGGCCCCAATCGTGGCGAACCTTCTCCGCTTCCGGAGTGCCACCGGCTACAAGTTCGGGAAGCCGTGGGATGAGATCGTAGCCGCGCCTCTTTCTGAATTCCGCAGGCAGATTCGGAGTCCAGTCAGCGCCGTACGCTTCAAGAGAATCAGAAAAGATGGCGTAGGGCGGAGTATTGCCGAAGGCTTTGACGAGCGGTTCCCCAACCTTCAGAAGATGCGTGGCGACGGCCTGATGGCTGAACGGATCCAGCACCCTCCCTTCCGCTCCAACGGCGGCCCGTTTGACCACCTGCCCGGTGTGGCTGGCAATGAAAAAGAGCGCGGTGCGCGGTTGGCCGGCTGGTGAAACTGCGGCGGAGTTGCCGGAAACTGCAAGGGGCTGCGCTGAGGAGGCGTCCCAGTTTATGGGCGGCGGTGCGGCATTGCGGCCGCGGGCGGGAGCGCGATTCCCTTCAACAGCAGCAGGCCTCGCGATGGAGTTGACGATCGAGGCAGAGATGAGCGATTCGCCCTTTGCGAACTGCGGCACGGAAACAGATGAGGCACTCGGGGGAACGGGGACTTCTACGGTGCGCAGGCGTCCTGCAGCCTCTTGAAGCGTAGTCGCAGGGCCGCCGTATGGCCAGCCGCTGCAGAGAGTCACGTCGATTCGCAGTCCAAGCTGCCGCCCTTGCGCCTGGGCGTAATTCACAGCGTCGAGCATTGCAGCAGAAAGGAAGGGAAGATTCACAAGGCCCTTGTCGGGGTCGTCGAGAACCTCCGGATAGACGAAGGCCAGCTCAGCTCCGCCAATTCCGTTGGCTTTCATCTGTTGAAGCTCGCGGAGAATCTCCGCCTTCTCTACCGCCGCGCCGAACCACCACCAGCGGACCATCGGTCTGGCGCTTGCGGGTGGATTGGCAAAGTTCTCCCTCAGGGCTTGAAACGGCACTGCGGGCGACGCAGATGGAGTGGGGGAAGCGGCTTGAAGCGCAGTTGTAAACCCTGTGAGGATAAGGGCGGTAAGGACGATATGGGCTGCTTTCGTACGAGACATTGGTTACTCCTGGCTGGGCTGCATGATCGGCGGAAAGTTGAAGAAGAATTGCTCGAGGCAGGCGCCACATCTGGACTTTTTGCCATCTTTCACGCGTATCGAGCCATCGCAAGGTCCACGATCTCTTCGATCATTTGCGTATAGGAGAGGCCGGATTTCTTCGCGGCCATGGCAAACTCCTGTCCGCTGGAGAGCCATGGGTTCGGATTCGCTTCGATGACATAAACCTCGCCTTTGCTCGACAGGCGCATGTCAATGCGGCCATAATCGCGAAGCTTGACGGCGCGATAGGACTTGATCGCGATCTCGGTGAGCTTGGTTACGGTTTCTTCGTCGAGGCCTTCGGCGATCACCGATTTCGTCAGCTTATAGGCGTCCGTGTCTTTCTCGAATTTCACATCCTGGCTGGCGATCTTGGGCACGCCCTTGGGAAGCTTCGAAAGGTCAAGCTCAACAAGCGGAAGTACATGTGCGCTCTCGTAACTGCCGAGAATGGCGGCGTAGATCTCGCGTCCTTCGATGTACTCTTCGATCAACGCAGGGGAATCGAACTCCGTCTGTATATAGTTAATTCGCTCCATCAACTCCTTTACGCTGGTAACTACGGCAGCGGCGTCGATGCCGATGGATCCATCTTCGGAGGTGGGTTTCACGATGAGTGGGAACGAGATGTCATGTGCGTGGTCGATGTTGCCGCGATAGGCGGTCGCGAAGTAAGGCGACTGAATCCCGTAAAAAGCGAACATCTTCTTGGCGATCGATTTGTCCTGCGCAAGAATATGCGCGTGCGGTCCCGCGCCGGTGTAAGGGATATCGAGCAAATCCAGGAACGCCGTGACGTGCATCTCCTTGGTGTCATCGCCTGCATAGGATTCCGTGAGGTTGAAAATGAGATCGGCGCCGCATTTGGCGAGTCCGAGCAGTGATTGCGGGCGGCCATTGAGAACGTAATACGACGGCTCATGACCGAGCTTCTCCAGGGCTTCAAAGATCTCTTCGCGATCCTGCTTTACCGGCTTCTTCTTGCGTTTCTTTTGTCCCTTGCGCTTGCGCGGTGCAGGAACTTCTTCCTCCACCTCAACAGGCTCTTCTTCCCACAAGTCGTACAGCACGGTGACTTTCAACTTCGTTCCAGTCATGCGGCCTCCAATGGGAGTGACGGCAACTGCCGGCACGCCTCAGGGGTGAATGAACTTCCCTCGGACCAGGTAATTCATTGACAGTGCGGTTGTGTACACCGTGAACTCCGTGAGGTACTCGGACTCGCGTCGAACGTCCACGCGCAGACCCAGGTCCTCAACACGCTTGCAGATGGCTTCCACCAACCGCTTGACGATCGGACGTTGTACGCCGCTCCAATACGCGACCTTGTCCACAATGGGCTTGCGATGCTGACTCAACATCTCCTGGGCGGGTCGCACGCCCTTTTGCCGCTTGCGAGAGATATTGAAGATGTCCGCCAGGTCGGTATCCAGCGCGAGCTCCTCCACCGGAATCTCCTCCGGCAGGCTGAAACCATAGAATTCGCCGACCGTCGATTCCATTTCATCGACGGTGATGTCGGTGCGACCGCGACGCCGGACGGGTTCAACATCTCCGACTTTTCGCGCCATGCGATCGACGTATTGGAGCTTGGCAAGTGCGCCCCAACCTTGGTAGCGCTTTCGCCATTGCGAGCGAGGCGTGAGCCAGACCGCAAACGTTTCGGCAAAATCTTCATCCGGATGCTTCTGCGCGTACCACCCGGCCATGTGGCGAACAAACTTCCGCGAGAAGGGTATGGGACGGTAATTGTCGCGATAAGTGCGGCGAAACGGACCGAAGAGATCGCGCCACTCAGCCGACTTGTACAGCTGGTACGCGTAATTGAATGCGTGTCCGGCCTCATGACGCATGTACATCATGATCTCGCGAGCGTCTTCCAGGTCGTTCATATCGCGCTCAAGCTGTGCCAGGTCCGGGTTGGCCAGATAGAACGGAATGCCGATGACGGGCTCTCCAGAGGGACATCCCCATTCGTCGGTGAGATAACAAACCGGACGGAACTTGTGGATGCCCTTGGCTTCCAGTTCGTGATAAAGCTGCTGAACGAATCGTTCGAGCGGAGAGCCCTCGAGTTTGAGCCCAAGTTCGCGAATGGGCTTGGCGAGTATCTCCTGGAATTCCGTTCGGGTTTTCTCGAAATTGCGCACTGGGCTATTCAGAGTTCTATACCACGCAACCGGATTTGGCACTGCAAGGCAGACAGATAGCTTTGATTGTGAGGCCTGAGCTCTGCTTATGCGAGGGGATGAACCGGTTTAGTCACCACAGCACCACCGACGCTTCCGCAAGTGGAGCAATTCTAAGTCTAAGTATTTGATTCTATTTGGCGTCCCCGACGGGATTTGAACCCGTGTTATCGCCGTGAAAGGGCGGTGTCCTAGGCCGGGCTAGACGACGGGGACGCTATGGGAGGGCAAAATTCGGCTTCAATTGGCCGCATGCGCCCTTATGAAGGCTACCAACTCGTGCAGGGTGTGTCAAAATTCCGCCTCGCCAAGGCGCATTGTTGGCTGGCACACGCCTTTGAACATGCGAATTTGTCCGGACAGGCGGCTGGGGGCGAATGGGAGTGGGAACCGGCCATGAGCGGCCGAGCGCTCTGCGGTATCCTCGTAGAGTGCTGGACTCTGTAAAAGCCTGGACCCTGTAGCAGGTACCGCGCATTTTTTGCGGCGAAAGCCTGGCTTCGGGCGTCAGATACAAGAGACGCCATTTCAACAGTTTTCAGCAGGTTGGCAGCGGCCTCCACAAGCTAGACGGAACAGGGCGGCAGGAATTTCCGTAAACATGGGAAGTTGCTGCAGACAAAGCCCTCCTGCAACCCGGCATCGCAATCATACCGGCACAAACCGGAGTGCCAGGCCAAAGCGGCCTGGATAGAGGAAGAAGCTAGTGAGAAATAGCGCAGTTAAACGCATTCTGTTCATAAGTTGCTTGATTCTGCCAGTACTGGCCGTTACGGGTTGCCAAAAGAAAGCTGCTCCGCCGGCCGCGGCGGGAATGCAGGGATTACCGGTGCAGACTGCGGCAGTGACATTGGCGCCCGTTGCCCAAAGCAGCGAGTATGTGGCCACCATCAAGTCGCGTCGTTCGGCCACCCTGGTGCCACGTGTAAGCGGATTGCTGACGAAGATTCTTATCCGCTCTGGCGACCATGTAAAAGAAGGCCAGCCGCTGATGGAAATCGACCCCCGGCAGCAGCAAGCCATGGTGGATTCGCTGCGCGCCACGGAACGCCAGAAAAAGGCGCTCTACGACTACAACACAGTGGAAGTGGAGCGGCAACGCAAACTGGTTGAGGCTGGCGTGACAAGCCGCTCTGTCTACGATCAGGAGCAACAGGCATTCGAGAATGCCAAGGCGGATTACGAGGCGGCCGGCGAGTCGCGCAAGACACAAGAGCAATTGGTGGACTACTACACCATCCGCGCTCCGTTCGACGGCGTGGTCGGCGACATTCCGGTACACGTAGGCGACTTCGTTTCATCGAACTCTGGTGCAATGCCGCTGACAACGGTGGATGAGAACCGGGATCTCGAGGCGTACATCTACGTTCCCACGGAGCGCTCCAGCGCAGTGCACATGGGACTGGATGTGGACCTGACGGACAACAGCGGCAAGGTGCTGGAGAAGACAAAGATCGGTTTTATTTCGCCAGAGGTAGACAGCACGCTGCAGGGCATCCTGGTAAAGGCGCCAGTGCACTCGGGGTCGGACATATTGCGCAACGCGCAGATGGTCAAGGCTCGGATTATCTGGAGCACCAAGCCCATGGCCGTGGTTCCAGTGCTGGCGGTGTCGCGCCAGGGCGGGCAGAGCTTCGTATTCGTGGCGCAGCAGCAGAACGGACACTTTATGGCTGTACAGACGGCAGTCACGCTGGGCGACACGGTGGGAAACACATATTCCATCACTTCAGGGCTGAATGTTGGCGACCGGGTGATCGTGTCAGGCACGCAGTTTCTGGTAAACGGAATGCCCGTAATGCTGATGGGCGGCTAAGCGGCGGCCTCCACTCTTTCCGAACAAGACGCGGAAAGGGCGGGGCGCCCAGCTATGAGTGCGGCCGTTTGATTGGTGTGGCTTCCTAACCCAGGCGCGATAAGACTGCGCCGAACGTAGGGCTCCCAAACCGGTTGGTGGTTGAGCTGGATATTTGCTCAGTAGTTCGAAGGAAGGCTTACCTTGTTTGTTGACTTCTTTATTCACAGGCCAGTTTTTGCGACAGTTTGCGCACTGTTGATCATTCTGAGCGGGGCAATCTGCATTCCGAATCTGCCCATCGCAATGTACCCGGATATGGCGCCTCCGGTAGTCAGCGTTTCCACCAACTACATAGGCGCCGATGCGGAGACAGTCGAGAAGGCAGTCACCCTTCCGCTCGAAGAGGCCATCAACGGCGTCGAGGGGATGCGCTACATCAGCTCATCGAGCACAAACAGCGGAATAAGCCAGATCTCTGCGACCTTTACGACCGGCTACAACCTGGACATCGCGGCCGTGGACGTACAGAACCGCGTGGCCAGTGTGCAGGGACGGCTGCCGGCGGCGGTGAACTCGACAGGCATCAGCATCACCAAATCGAACTTCAATTTTGTCTTTGGCGCAGGCGTCTACACTCTCGACGGGCGCTATTCGAGCGAGTTCATCTCCAACTACCTCGATGTGTATGTTAAGGATGCGCTCAAGCGCGTGCCCGGCGTGGGCGATGTAATGATCTTTGGCGAGCGCAAGTACGCCATGCGCCTGTGGCTCGACCCGGTGCGGATGGCCGCCCGCGGCCTCACCGCCACCGACGTAGTAAGTGCGCTGATAGAGCAAAACGTCGAGATTCCGGCCGGCCAACTCGGCCAGCCACCATCGAACTCAACGCAGGCCTTTCAGATCCCAGTGCGGGTGGTCGGCCGTCTCACCAGTCCCGTAGAGTTTGACAACATCATCGTCAAGAACTCTTCGAACGGACTGGTGCTGCTGAAGGATATAGGCCACTCGGCAGTGGGCGCCGAGAACTACGGCATGCTACTGGAGTACTCCGGGCAAGAGGCGCTGGGCCTGGGCGTTGAGCAATTGTCCAACGCCAATGCGCTGGAGGTGGACAAGGCGGCCAAGGCTGCGCTTGCGGAACTCGCGAAGAGCTTTCCTCCGGGCCTTGAATACGCCATTGCCTTTGACTCGACGACAGTGGTCGGCGACTCGATCCGCGAGGTGTTGATCACTCTGGGTATCGCCATCTTCATTGTCATCGGAGTGATCTTCCTATTCCTGCTGGACTGGCGCGCGACCATTATTCCCGCTGTCACCATCCCGGTCTCGCTGATCGGCACCTTCGCCTTCATCAAGGTCTTTGGCTTCTCCATCAATTCGCTCACGCTGTTCGGTATCACGCTGGCGACGGGCCTGGTGGTGGACGACGCGATTGTGGTGATCGAGAACGTGCAGCGGCACATTGCCATGGAGCACTCTGACCCGCACGAGGCCACATCGCGGGCTATGGGCGAGGTGACCAGCGCGGTTATTGCCACATCGCTGGTGCTGATCGCGGTGTTTGTGCCGGTTTCGTTCTTCCCCGGAACCACCGGTATTCTCTATCGCCAGTTCTCGCTGACCATCGCGTTCTCGATTGCCATTTCGGCCTTCAACGCCCTCACGCTTTCGCCGGCACTTTCGGCCTTGTTCCTGCGCGGCGAAGAGGACCGCCCCAAGCAATTGGACTTCCTCCACATTCGCCCGCTGTCGCGCGCCTTCGCCGCCTTTATCCACGGAACCGATGCGGCGATCACCTGGCTGGCCAGTTCCTACGCCAAGTCGATTCATGTCGCACTGCGGTTGCGGTACCTACTGTTGCTGGTCTTTTTTGCCGGGCTTGCCGCCACGGTATGGCTCTATCAGCACGTTCCTAGCGGGTTCATTCCTCAGGAGGATCAGGGAACCTTAATGGTGATCATCCAGGCGCCTCCGGGATCTTCGCTGAACTATACCAAGGCACTTGCAGAGCGCGCAGAGCACATCATCCAACAGAATCCCGATATTGGGGGGGCCTTTGCCATCATCGGCTTCACCCGATCCGGCAGTGCATCCAACTCAGGAATGATGTACGTCCGCACCAAGCCAGCCAATGAGCGACGCGGGAAAGGCCACTCGACGGCGGATATCATCACCGATCTTTCTCCCAAGCTTCAAAGGCTGATGTTTGCTCCCAACGGCGGCCTGGTGGCCATGTTCCAACCCCCGGCGGTGCAGGGCGTTGGCGCCATGGGTGGCTTCCAGTTCATGCTCCAGGACCAGGGCGGCAACACGCTCACCGACCTTGATAGGGTGGCGCACCAGATCGTGCGGGCGGGCAACGCACGCAAGGATCTGACCGGGCTGTTGACCACCTTCTCCGCCAATGACCCGCAGGAGTTGGTGACCATCGACCGCGAGAAGGCGAAGACAATGAACATTCCGCTTTCGCAGATCACCGACACGCTGAGCGTATTCATGGGTTCGGAATACATCAACGACTTCGACTACAACAGCCGCACCTATCGTGTGTTTGTGCAGGCCGACCAGCCTTTCCGCATGACAGCCGGCGACCTGCACAGCTACTATGTGCGCTCGAACTCTGGCCAGATGGTTCCGCTGGACAACCTGGTCACAGTGAAGGAAAGCGCTGGCCCGCCGGTGATTACGCACTACAATCTCTTCCGCGCGGTGGAGATTGACGGCTCCCCCGCGCCCGGCTATAGCTCCGGGCAGGGCCTGGTGGCAATGGATGACCTGGCCTCGAAGATGAAGATGCCCGGCATGACCTACCAGTGGACGGGCCTGACGCTGGACGAAATCGAGTCCAGCGGCAAGGCGCTTATCATCTTCGGGTTGGGAATTCTGGTGGTCTACCTGACACTTTCGGCGCAGTACGAAAGCTTCGCACTGCCCTTCATCATCCTGCTGGCCGTGCCCATGGCGGTTCTCGGGGCGCTGGGCCTGATATCGCTGCGCGGGCTCTCGAACGATGTCTACTGTCAGATCGGTCTCGTGATGCTGATTGGCCTGTCGGCAAAGAACTCAATTTTGATTGTCGAGTTTGCCGAACAGCTGCGGCGCAAGGGGCGATCCATCGCTGAAGCCGCCATCGAGGCCGCAGAGCTGCGGTTGCGGCCAATTCTAATGACCTCATTCGCCTTCATTCTGGGCGTATTGCCGCTCGTCTTCGCCACCGGTGCCGGCGCGTTGGGTCGGCGCTCCGTTGGAACCACCGTCGTGGGCGGCATGTTGCTCTCCACGGTTCTGAACTTGTTCTTTATTCCCGTACTCTACGTGATTCTGAGCAGAGTATTGAGACGCGGCGATATCAGTACAGAACCGCCGGCAAAGGCATAAATCAAAAAGTCACTTGGCATCGCGGTGGGCGATCACGTAGTCTTTGATGCGATCGTAGACCGTGCCAGTCACCACGCCGCGATCCAGCAAGTCCAGCTTGGTTCGGTAGGGCCGGAAGCGCACGATGCGTCCGGCCCAACTGGGCGTCATGCCGGGTGCCTTAAGCAACTCGTTGACGGTGGCGTGATTAATATCGATACGCGCCTCGGGTGGCGGGGCTGTCGCTGATGTTTTGGGCACACCACGCGATTCCCTGTCCTGATCCTGGTACTGGGCTGCCCCTGCTGCGCAAATGCCCAGCAGCGTAAGCGTCAAAGCCGCTGATCGAATCGTTACTCGCACGGCTCCATTCTCTGCCTCGCCCCAGGGAGACCGCAAACCGGCCGGGTATACCCGGTAAAATACATTCAATCTGTTTGTGAAGGAACATTCAGGCAGCTCCCTCGAAACCGCGCATCTACAGCATTTTCGAGTTGAGTGTTAACACAACTTCGGGTGCCCCATCCTTTGTGCGTTCTTTGCGCAAAGGGTGGGAGACCTCTGACATCCATCGCAACTGTAAACACCCGGCCTAAAGCGCATCTAATCCATCTATGGCAAAGCCCCCGATTGCTCCCGTCCCCGATGGCGACGGCAACTCGCTGATTCTCGACAAGGCTAGATTTGTCGCAGTCGTTGTGCTGCTGGCGCTACTCGTCTTGTGCGTGGCGTTCTCCTGGACTACGCGCGACGCCATGGCGCATCTTCCTTTTCTGAACCAGGAGAAGGAGGCAAGCGGCGTGGCCGGCAATCAAAAGAACCTCGTCGACCTGCGCCCCTGGCAAACGGCAGAGGCCCTGGCGCCCCTCGCGGTGACCGCCGAAGAAACTGATTATGCTCGCCAGACTGAACATCTGGCCGATCACGAAGTCGATCAGGCCTTTGCATCGGCCCTGCGCAAGGCCAATCTCAAGGCGCAGCATAGCACCTTCACCGGAGAGGCCCTTGCGCTCTCGCAAAAGGTCGAACAACTCAAGCAACTCGTTGCCGAAGATCAGGCACAGGTACAGCGCCTCACTTCTTCATTGAGTTCGACGGCGGCACTGGCGAAGCCGGGCAAGGTGCCTGATGCCGACAATGACGATCTTGAGATCGCAAAAGCGCAACTCGGCCTTGACTCCGACGAGCTTGCCGATGCACAGCACGATCTTGACCGCGCATCGGGCGATGACCGCGCTCAGATTCAAGGTGAACTGGCTGCGCATGAAGCATCGATGGCCAAGTACGACAGCGCGTCAAATGGCATCGGTGAAGTAGCGGTGATCTCTGCCGCGCGGTACGGAACGCTGGCGGGGCGAGTGAATTCCTGGTTCAGCCAACGCAGCCGATTTCAGTTGATTCAGCAGGCTCTTCAGGAAGTGCAGAGCGATCTTCACAGTCTGACTGGCGAACACAATGCTCTTGAAGCCCAGGCCAACACAAACGCGACCACGGCAAGCGCCGCAGCGGACCGGGAATCCAGGCTCGCCAACTTGAAAGCCAGGAGCGCGGAACGCCAGCTTCTGAGCATCTATGATGACCGCATTCAAACCGAGCAACAGCTTGCCGCGGTTTACGGAAAATGGTCCGATCAGGTGCTTTTGCAGCATCGCATCCTTGTGCACCTGATTCTTCAGTCCCTGGCTCTGATTATCGGCATTCTTATCTTCATGCTTCTCGGCGATGCCATGGTGCGGCGGCTGATGGCCACCCCTGCGCTGGGTGGAAGACAGTTGCATACGCTGCGCAGCATCCTGGAGTTGAGTATTCAGGTCCTGGGAGCTTTGCTCATTCTGCTGGTCATTTTCGGCTTGCCAAGACAGATGCCTACAATCCTGGGCCTTGCCACCGCCGGCATCACCATCGTGTTGCAGGACTTCATTCTCGCGTTTTTCGGCTGGTTCGTTCTGATGGGTAAGAATGGCATTCGCGTCGGAGACCGCGTTGAGATCAACGGCGTAGGCGGAGAAGTCACCGAGATCGGCCTGATGAACACCACCCTTCTTGAAACAGGGACCCTGGCGGACATTGGGCTCCCGACCGGCCGCCGCATTGCTTTCATCAACAGCTTCGCGATTCGCGGACAGTATTTCAACTTCTCCACGGCCGGGCAGTGGATGTGGGACGAGATCACCGTCAGTATGCCGGCAACCGCCGATCCCCGCGCCATTGTCGATCGCATCCAGAAAGCCGTGCTTGAGGAGACGCAGGAGGGCGCCGGCATTGCCGTGCAGGAATGGAGGCGCGGGACGCACAGCAATAACCTGAGCCGGTTCACCACCACACCCGTGGTGAATCTTTTGCCATCGGCATCGGGCTTCAACATTCAAGTGCGCTATGTTACGCGCGCAGCCACGCGATTCGACGTACGTACGTCTCTGTATCGGCGCGTGTTTGACTTGCTGCAGGAGCAGAACAAGCCCGCCCAGGCCGAGCAGAAGCCCGGTGCCTGAAGCGCATAGGGGATTATGCCCTGCTTTGGTTATTGAAAGAGGTTTGGGTTGACAGCGCGGGGGTTTTGCCTTTAGCTTTGAAACAGATGCAGAGCCACCGCCATCCCGGTCATCACCATCATCACGGGAACCCCATGCCGGCGGACTGTCGTGGCCTGAACTAATCGGCCAGAGAGATCTAAAGAGATACCCAAGCCCGCCGGCGACCGACGCCAGCGGGTTTTTTCATGCTTCAAACCAAAATCTCAAGCAGAAACAGGAAGAAAATGAGCAGCGAAACCAAAATCGATTTCGACAAGATGGATGGCCTCGTACCGGGCGTCGTGCAGGATGCGCGCACCGGCGAAGTGCTGATGCTGGGTTTTCTGAATCCCATCAGCTATACCAAGACGCTGGAGAGCGGATTTGTAACCTTCTGGAGCCGCACGCGCCAGAAGCTGTGGATGAAGGGCGAGACCAGCGGCAACCGGCTGCGCGTTGTCTCTGCCTCGACCGACTGCGACAACGACACGTTGCTGTTTCGCGTTATCGTCGAAGGCGATGGATTGGTGTGCCACGAAGGCACGGTGAGTTGCTTCACCAAGCCGCTCGCCGTAGCAAGCATCGAAACGGAGGCCGCGCGTGGCTAACAAGCTCAGACTCGGCATTCCCAAAGGCAGCCTCCAGGATGCGACCATCGCGCTGTTCAAGCGCGCCGGCTGGAATATCTACGCAGACGGCCGTTCCTACTTTCCCTCCATCGACGACACCGAGATCGAATGCATGCTGATTCGCGCCCAGGAGATGGCGCGCTATGTGGATCACGGCGTGCTCGACGCAGGACTCACAGGCATCGACTGGGTAGTGGAGAGCGGCCTCGACGTAGCCAGCGTCACCTCGCTCACCTATGCCAAGCAGAGCCGCCGCAAAGTGCGCTGGGTGCTGGCGGTGCCCGAAGGAAGCGGCTTTGAAAAAGCCGAAGATCTCGAAGGCAAAATCATCGCCACTGAACTTGTCGAAGTCAGCAAGCGCTACTTTGCCTCCAAGGACGTCAACGTAAAGGTCGAGTTCAGCTGGGGCGCAACTGAAGTCAAGCCACCCATGCTGGCCGATGCAATTGTCGAAGTCACAGAGACCGGCAGCTCGCTCAAGGCCAACCACCTCAAGATTATCGACACGGTCATGGAGAGCGAAACGCATCTCATCGCCGGCAAGGCCACACTGGCCGATCCGTGGAAGCGCGAAAAGCTCGACCAAATCGCGCTCATGCTGCGCGGTGCAATCGATGCGCAATCGCAGGTCGGGCTCATGCTCAACGTGCACCGCGCGGACCTTGATGCGGTACTCGCGGTGCTGCCTGCATTGAACTCGCCAACCGTTTCGCAATTAAGTGATTCGGAGTGGGTCGCTGTAAACACCATCGTCGATGAACGCACCGCTCGCGATGTGATTCCGCGGCTGAAAGCGGCACGGGCAACGGGCATTGTCGAGTATCCGCTAAACAAGGTCGTGCTGTAAGAGTCGGTCTCTCATCTCATAGAGTTCGACTCCTGCAGGCAGCGGGCTTTCTTTGACGCGTACGGGCTTTAGCATGCACGTCAAGCGGGCTTTCGTTGAAGGGTACGGGCTTTAGCCCGTACATCAAGCCAGCAGCATCAACCGGGGCTTTAGCCCCTGAGGGAAAGAATGAAGCTGATCCGTACCAAAGGACGAGGCGCGGCGCACACGGCGGAAACGCTGGCCGCGCTTGAACGCCGCGGCGGCGCGGCCCTCGATACCGTGCTCCCCGCCGTCCGGCGCATCGTCACCGATGTGCGCAAGCATGGCGACCGCGCACTCCTCCGATACGCTAATCAATTCGACGGCCTCGCCGACATCAGCAAGCTGCGTGTGACACAAGGGGAAATGGCCGCAGCCTGGAACTCCCTCGATCCCGCGCTGCAAAAGGCCCTGTCCACCGCAGCGAAACAGATTCGCCGATTTGCCGAGCGGCAGATGCCGGCTTCATGGAACGCGTCTCCAATCGCCGGTCTCACCACCGGCCAGCTTGTTCGACCGCTCGGCTCAGTAGGTTGCTACGTGCCAAGCGGCCGCCATCCTCTGCCATCAACGCTGCTGATGACGGCGATTCCAGCCCAGGTGGCGGGTGTCAAACGCATTGTTGCAGTTTCGCCAAAGCCCGCGCCAGAAACGCTCGCCGCCGCTCACCTGCTCGGCATTACGGAGTTCTATCGACTAGGCGGCGCACACGCCATTGCGGCTCTGGCCTACGGAACCGGAAGCATTCCGCGCGTCGACAAAATCGTCGGACCGGGCAACCTCTACGTCACCGCAGCCAAGCGCCTTGTCGCCTTCGATTGCGCCATCGACATGCTCGCCGGACCCACCGAAATTGTTGTCACCAGCGAACGCGGCACCGCGATTGGCATCGCGTCCGATCTTGTCGCGCAGGCAGAGCACGATCCAGAAGCCCTTGCCATCTTCATCACCACACGCCCGGACCTCGCGAAGGAAGTAATCGCAGAAGCAAAGCTACGCAGCCGCGACAATCCGGTCGCGCGCGAGTCCCTCGATCGCAATGGCCTCGCGATCGTTGCAGCCAGCGTTGACGAAGCCCGAGCGATCACCAATCTCCTCGCCCCCGAACACCTCACCGTTGACGCGGCCAGCGATCTTAAGTGGGTCGAAAACGCGGGCTCGGTGTTTGTGGGCCGCTGGTCCGCGCAGCCCATGGGCGATTACATCTCCGGCCCCAATCACACACTGCCCACCGGCGGCATGGCGCGCGTGCGGGGCGGCTTGAGCGTGTACGACTTCGTCAAGCTCATCACCGTGCAGGAGTATTCCGCCGAAGGCCTGCGTGCGCTCGGGCCGCAGGCTGAGTTACTGGCCGAAGCTGAGGGCCTTGTAGGCCACGCCGAAGCAATTCGCACTCGGCTGCGGAAGAGTCCAAATACAAGGAGGTCGCGTGGCTGAAGCCGTAGCAACATGCAATCCCGCACCGCGCGCGCGCGTGCAGGCAATGAAGGAGTATCACCCTCCGCTCGGCTGCCGCGATGCGCTGCGTCTGGACTTCAACGAAAACACCCTGGCCTGTTCGCCGAAGGTGCGCGAGGTGCTGGGTCGCATTTCTGCTGGGTCTCTCACGCGTTATCCCGAGCGTGAACCGGTCGAGGCAATCGTGGCTGCGCATCTTGGTGTCGCAGCAGAGCAGTTGGCTCTCACGAATGGTGTAGACGAAGCAATTCACGTGCTCTTCGAGACGTTTCTCGAGGCAGAAGATGAACTCTTGCTGCCCGTTCCAACCTACACGATGTATGAGGTGTATGTTTCAGCAACCGACGCACGCGCGATTGCTGTCCAGGCCGCGGACGACCTGAAGTTTCCTTTCGAACGGCTTCTGGCTGCAATTACTCCGCGCACCAAGATCATTGCCATCGCCAATCCCAACAGCCCTTCCGGCTCCGTAGCCACACGTGCGCAGCTTCTCAAAATCGCGCAGCGCGCACCGCACGCAATCCTCCTTGTCGATGAAGCGTACTTCCATTTTCACGGCGAAACGGTGATGGATCTCGTCGGCACTGTACCCAATCTAGTTTTGGCACGCACCTTCTCAAAGGCATACGGACTGGCTGGCTTGCGGCTAGGCCTGCTGGCCGGCCCAGTCGAATTGATGCGCTGGGTGCGTCGCGTCCTTTCGCCGTACAGCGTGAACTCGCTGGCGCTGGCCTGCCTGCCGCCAGCACTTGAAGACACAACCTATCTCGATTGGTACGTCGCCGAGGTGCTTGCCGCGCGCGCAGAGTTCGAATCCGTTCTCGATGCGGCCGGCGTGCGCCGCTGGCCGAGCCAAGCCAACTTCATCCTGGTTGAGATAGGCCCTCAGCACGCCGAGTTTGTCCGCCTCATGCGCGCCGCCGGCGTGCTGGTCCGCGACCGCTCCAGCGATCCCGGCTGCGATGGACGCGTTCGCATCACGATCGGAACGCGCGAGCAGATGAGGCAAGCCGTCCCAGCCCTCAATGATGCACTGGCCGCATTGAAATCTAGTTTGAATGCTGAAAAAGGAAAAGAGCAATGACAACGAAGAAGAGTGGAGAGGCCGTCGCCGGCAAGGGCACGCGCCACGCGGGCTTTGAGCGCAACACCACGGAGACGCGCATTGCCATCAAGCTGACGATTGAAGGCAAAGGACAATACAAAATTGCGACCGGCATTCGTTTCTTCGATCACATGCTTGAGCTGTTCACGCGCCACGGCGCCTTCGATCTTGAACTCCGCTGCGATGGCGATCTCGACGTGGATCAGCATCACACGGTCGAAGACGTGGGCATTGCCCTCGGCGAGGCTTTTGACCGCGCCCTCGGCGACAAGCGCGGAATTCTGCGCGCCGGATATTTTCTGATGCCGATGGACGAGACCCTCGCGATTGCCGCCGTTGACCTGAGCGGGCGCACGGCCTTCGCCGTAGACACTCAGGTGCGGACGCGCCTGGTCGGCGACCTGCAAACCGAACTGGTCACCGACTTCTTCGAAGGCTTTGCACGCGGCGCGCGCGCCAACGTTCATGTCAAGACAATGTACGGCCGCTCGAATCATCACAAGATTGAGGCAATCTTCAAGGCCTTCGCACGCGCACTTCGCGTTGCTTGCTCGCGTGATAAGCAGTTGGGCGAGATGCTTCCCTCAACAAAAGGATTGTTGTGATGCGCGTAACGGTCATCGACTACAAAGCGGGCAATCTGACCTCCGTGCTCAAGGTGCTGCGGCACCTGGGCGCCGAGCCAGAGGTAACGGACGCCGACTTGGCGCCCGTGGAAGCCGCGGAGCGCTTAGTGCTCCCGGGCGTAGGACACTTCGCGGCCACAGAGCGGCTGGATGCAACTGGCCTCACGGCCGCCATCCGCGCGGCGATCGCGCGCGGCGTGCCTTTTCTAGGGATCTGCGTTGGAATGCAATGGCTGTATGCAGGTTCAAGTGAAGCGCCTGAGCAGCGGGGGCTTGGGCATTTTGCCGAGTCATGCACCCGCTTTGCCGAGAGCACGGAAAAGGTCCCGCATGTGGGCTGGAATTCACTTGAGGTCCGCAAAGGCTCGCGGCTGCTTGCTGGCGTGGAGCCCGGCGAATACGTCTACTTTACGCATTCCTTCAAAGGCCCGGTCACAAACGACACAGCTGCGATTACTCACTACATCGAACCCTTCGCCGCAGCCGTCGAGCGCGGCAACGTGATGGGCGTGCAGTTTCATCCGGAAAAATCAAGCGCGACGGGATTGAAGATTCTCCGCAATTTTCTCTCGTGGAATGCGGAGGGGGCGGAATGATTACCAAGCGCATTATCGCGTGCCTTGATGTGCACGGCGGACGTGTAGTGAAAGGCGTGCAGTTTGTCGACCTCGTCGACGCGGGCGACCCGGCCACGCAGGCCGCGCGTCATGCCCGCGAAGGCGCGGACGAAATCGTTCTGCTCGATATCACAGCAACACACGAAGGCCGGCAGACGCTCCTCGATACCGTCCGCCGCACGGCGCGCGAACTGTTCGTACCCTTTTGTGTTGGGGGCGGCATTCGTACCGCGGACGATGCGGCGCAGGTCTTCGAGGCTGGCGCAGACAAGGTGAGCGTGAACTCCGCGGCGCTCGCCGACCCAACACTGATCGACGCCATCGGCCGCAGCTTTGGCGCACAAGCCGTCGTGGTCGCCATTGATGCAAGGCGAGATCCTGACGCAGCCGACCCAGTGCGCGATGCTCAGGTATTTGTGCAGGGCGGGCGCAAGCCAACCGGCCGTCGAGTTGTGGAGTGGGCGCGCGAGGCTGAGGCACGCGGCGCCGGCGAAATCCTTCTCACCTCAATGGACTCCGATGGAACGCGCGCCGGCTTTGACTGTGAATTGACAGCCGCGGTGAGCGAGTCAGTCGGAATTCCGGTCATCGCTTCCGGAGGCGCCGGAACGGTGGGTCATTTTGTTGATGTGTTCGCGCGCGGAAAAGCCGATGCCGCCCTCGCAGCAAGCATCTTTCACTTCGGCGTTTCGAGCGCGCGTTCGCTCAAGGAAGAGCTGGCAAAGGCCGGCGTGTCTGTGAGGTTGCCGTGCTGATTCCATCTATCGACTTGCTGGGCGGGCGCATCGTTCAGCTCGTGCAGGGCGAAAAACTCCGTCTCGCCTTTGATGACTTCGAATACTGGATCGAGAAGTTTTCCAAATTCCCCTTGGTCCAGTTGATCGACCTCGATGCAGCCATGCGGCAAGGCGACAACTCCGCACTTGTAGCGCAGATTGCCAAGCGCCTTCCTGTCCAAGCGGGCGGCGGCATTCACTCCATCGAGCGAGCTCAGCAGGTACTGGATGCCGGTGCGAAGCGCGTCATCATCGGCTCGGCTCTATTCTCCGAACAAGGAAGCGTGAACACGACCTTCGCCGCGGAGTTGGCGGCAAGCGTTGGCGCAGACCGAATCGTCGCCGGCATCGATACCAAGAACGGCCGCATCGCCGTGAAAGGTTGGAAGGCGCAGGTGGCGCTCACACCCGACGAAGCCATTCCGCAACTCGAGCCTCACGCCGCTGCATTCCTTTACACACACGTTGATGGAGAGGGAATGATGCAGGGATTTCCCATCGACACTGCCGCGCGCCTCCGCAAGCTGACTCAACGGCAGCTCATTGTGGCCGGCGGTATCCGCAGCCAGCAGGAGGTCGACGCGCTGGATGCGTTGGGCGCAGACGCCGTTGTGGGGATGGCTGTTTACACCGAGCTGCTCGCCGTCTAGGTTTGGCTGTCCGGCTTCGTCGCGCCGTGCGGCATCGCGTCTTCGCGCAATTCCTGTTTCTGCATTTCGCCAACAGCGCGGCTGGTCTCAACGCGCGAGGCTCGCAGCAGGCGTGCAATCTGCTTCAGGTGCAGTTGCACGGCGTAAGCACGCAATATCTCAGCCTGCGAAAAGCCGATGCCGGTGTGCCGCACCGCGTCCATGCGCGCTTCCAGGTCGGCGATGTCCTGCTCCAGGTTCATCCCTTGCGGCGGAATATCAAAGCGCCATTTGTGAATTCGTCCGGCCACGTGGTGGAAGCCGGTGCGAATATCCACGGCCAGCCTTCCCAGCGCCGGCTCCAATTGCAGCGCAAATCCGTCCTCGCGGCTGCCTTCGACAGAGAACTGCAGCGCAAGCAGCGCGTCGAAAATGGAATGGCCGAACTGCGAGAGCATGGTCAATCCCTCGCGCCATCCTCGACCGCCCGAGGGCTCGTTGCGCGCGGCCTCCAGCAGTTTGTTGTTGCTGCGCAACAAGGCCTGCGCATCGTCACGCAGCGCAGACAGGTTCTCAGCCGGTGCACCACGAAAGCCTTCCAGGATAGCCTCGAAAAAACTGCCCAGTACTAGAAACTCCTGCGCCAAGCCCTCGCGTAGCCGCAACCGGGCGCGGTCAGGAAACACCAGCGTGGTGACAGCGAGAGCGACCACGATGCCAAGAACCACCTCGCTCACACGGTCCTTGGCAAGGCTCCAGCGTGGGCCCTCCTTATGCACCAGCATGATGATGGTGATGGTAACTCCGGCCAAACGCGAACTGCTGCGGAGACCGAGCAGGCCGCAGACGATGACCGCGACCAGCACGGCGAGAATGTAATTCCAAGGAAGCACGCCGAACATGGAGAACGAGAAGCCAAGAAGCGCGCCTATGAATGTGCCGAACAGGCGGTCTCGCGACGCGCTCACCGTCGATCCTACATTGGACTGCAGGACGATGATGGCGCTGATGGAGCCCCAATAGCCGTCGTGCAGGCCGAAGCGCAATGCCAGCCACCAGCAGAGGGCCGCGGCCAGCGCCGTCTTCGCGGCGTGAATGAGAAGGCGCCGGTGCTCCCAGGAAAGGAGTCCTGAGTTCTCCGCCGGTTCCACGCGCAGCTTGACCGCGAGCTGATGCTGCGAGTGCGTCTTGTTAAACCTGAGGCGCATAAATGGTATCCGCCGTTGAATTTTCTCACAGTCGGACGATGGCGGAAACAGGTGCGGCCCACGCGGCGGTTGCGATAGCATGAAAGCAAGGGCCTCGCACTTGACGGGCCGTCCCTAACACCATGCTGCGAGTTGGATACCCAGGCACACTGCCAGCGGAACTCTTTCGCGAATTCCCCGAGGGAGTCGAGCTGATTCGAATACCGGACCCACCGGACCACGACATCGAGATCGATGTATGGATTCCCGACCCGTATTCGAACCGCGCAACCCGCGCATGGCCCCGGCTGCACGGCGTGCGCCTGGTGCTTTCAATGTTGGCCGGCACGGAGTGGATACCGCCCCTTGTCGGGCCGCACGTAACCATTTGCAATGCTCGCGGCGCGCACAACATCTCCACAGCGGAGTTGACGCTGGCCGCTATTCTGTCCATGCTCAAGTACTTTCCCATGTATTACGACATTCAGCGGGAAGGCCGATGGAAGCGCCGCTTTGAGGCGCCTCCGCACTACGCGGCAATCACAGGAGATGAGCGCCCGTGGTATCCGCCCGTGATGCTTGAGGAGTTGACCGGCAAGACAGTGCTGTTGGTAGGCTACGGTTCCATTGGCAAGGAGATCGAGCGAATGCTTGAGCCGTTCCATGTGGAGCTGTTGCGCGTGGCCCGCAACGCGCACACCGAACCCGTGGTCCATCCCGTGAGTGCTCTTGACAGCCTGCTTCCACGGGCCGAGGTAGTAGTCTTGATTCTTCCCTCTACCGCTGAGTCGCGCGGGCTCATCGGCGGTCGGCAATTCGCACTGATGCGGCAGGGCACGCTTCTCGTAAACGCCGCCCGCGGACCGATTGTGCAAACGGATGCATTGGTTGAAGCTCTGCAATCGGGAAAAATTCGCGCCGCAATCGACGTAACCGATCCCGAGCCGCTTCCGGATGGACATCCGCTGTGGAGCTGCCCAAACCTGCTGATCACGCCACACATCGGCGGATCGAGCGTGCAATTTGCGCCCCGCGCCCTGCGCGCCGCGGCCAACGAACTACGCCGCTACATGAACGGCGAACCGCTGCACAACGTGGTGCAGGCAGCAATCTAAGTGGCTACCGGCGCGCGTCGCCAATCGCGCAAGCCCAACACAGCCAGGACCACCAACCCGGCGTAGAGGACGGCCGTCATTCTCAAATCCTTGTAGAGATACTCGCCAATGTAGATGAGGTCTACTGCAATCCAGAGCCACCAGTTTGCAATGTGTTTGCGCGCGCCCCACCAACTGGCAACCAGGCTATAACTGGTCAGAGTCGCATCCAGGTGAGGTAACGCCGCACCAATGCGCACCATTAACCATCCAAGCAACACGGAGCCCACGGCGCCAGCGGCCAGGCCAGTAAGCCAGCCGCGCAGGTGCAGCGGCACCACGCGCACCTCGCCATCAGCACGCACACCGCGCCACCAGTGCCACCAGCCGTAAAGCGTGAAAGCTACAAAGAAGACCTGCAGTAGCGCATCGGAGAAAAGGCGCGCGCGAAAAAAGACTGCAAGGTACAGAAAATCTGCAGCCAGCACTACAGGCCAGCAGATAAGCAGGCGTCGCGTCGTAAGCCAGATGCCAACCACCGTAGTGACGGTGCCCGCGATCTCAAGCCAGTGCTCGGCCAGGTAATTTATGATTGCAGTCCAGTTCATTATTTTTCAACTTCTTTCGGACGCCGGTGGCGGATTGCCGCCCATCGTTCGATCGCATCCAACAACTTCGTGCCGCCGGGACCACGGAACCAGCGCGCGTGTCCTACAAGCCAGCCGTCGTAGGCCATCTGCGCTTTCTCGTTCGAGTGCAGCACGCCGAGAAAATAGTCAGCCTCAGAAAGCGCAAACTCGGCGTGGCAGAGAGCAGTCATCGGAGCGAGAGCAGTGACCTCTTCGGCAGAGAGCGCACGCACCGACTCGTAGCCGTCGAGCAGCGCCTTCAAGTGGTCAAGGTGCACAGGCACATCATCCGGGCGCGCCGGGTCTGCAACAAGGACGAGCCATTCGACGATGTTGCGCTCGATGGCGTTGGCCAGATCGTGGACTGCATTCGTGCGGTCGGCGAGCCCGAAGTCAATGATCGCCGTGGCGTGCGCGTCGTCGCCCATGTTGCTCCAAAACAGATTCGAGGCGTGCAGATCATTGTGTGTCCACAGCGGCGGCAGCGCCGGCAGCAGCGGCATAAGTGGCGCATGAAACGGCGCGAGCAATTGCAGAGCCTGTTTACAGCAAACCCGCACCGCAGCACTCGAAGCTAATGCCGGCCTCGCCGCAAGATAGCGTTCGAGCTCCACGCCCGGATCTCGCGCCGCAAGAATCGTGAAGCCGGCTACGAGTGGCTGCGGCTTGCGGCGCGGCGCATCAAATCCCTGCGAGGCAAGATGAAGCCGCGCCAGCGCCTGCCCCGCCGAGTGTGCGTGCGCCACGGTGCGGAAGGGCGTCCAGGAGATGGCGTCTTCATACAGGTCAACGCCATCGGGCGTCTCGTGTACCTCGTAGGTCCACTCGCCAATTTCGATAGCGGTCTGGCCGGATACAGCTGTAGAGACGCGCGGCACCTGGGCTCCCGCCCCGTGCAGGTACGCAAGAAAACGATGCTCCTCAAGCAGCCCTTCGACATCGCGCACAGAGCGATGATGGCGCTTGATGAAAACCCGCCCACTCGATGTATTCACCACTCCGGCTGCGGAAAGCGGTCGGGGGCTTATCGACAGAATCTCGAGCGGCTCGCCGAGACCATCAAACTGGGCGAGCAAACCTCTCACTTCCGCGAGCGTGAACGGCGGCCAATCTGGTTCCACCAGCGTGCCGTCCATGCCGTGCGCCTTTACGGTTGCGCTCATTCCGGAATTGTCCCTTGCCTGAATCTGCATTCCTAGAAAGTGTAATGCGCGGAGAGGCGCACCGTCGTGGGCGCGCCCAGGTGGATGAATGTATCTCCGTAGCTGGCGCCGGTGTCTTTCCAGTAGCGCTTGTCAGTGATGTTGTCGGCGTAAAGCCGCACAGTTACGCGGCCCTGTTCGCCGCCGGGGGTATAGCGCGCGCCAAGGCTGAAGAGGTTGTAACCGGACACGCTCACCGCATCATCGCGCGTTGCTTCCTTGCGGCCGGTGTAGCTCCAGCCGGGCATCAGGTGCAGGCCGTGCGCGTGCGGCAGAAGCCAATCGGCAAACAACGCGGTGCGCAGATGCGGCACGTTGAGCACCTGTTTGTTGTCGAAGGTCGGCGTTCCCGTGTCGCTGCCAAGCGCGCGAATGGCCGCCACCGAGCCCGTAAGCTGCAGCCAGCTGGCGGCCTTGCCTTCCGCGTTCAACTCGATGCCGTCGTGGGTCTCGTGACCGTCAGACACAAAGCTCAGATTCCCTGAGCCATCGTCCTTGGGATAGAAGAAGGGTGCCCGCATACGAAAGAACGCCGCTGTAAGCAGAATCCGCTGGCCAGGTTGATACTTTGCACCAACCTCAGCCTGGCGAGTATAGAAGGGATCGAGATAGTAGCCGCCCGCCCACCACGGGGCCTGTGGCCCTAGCGAGAGAAGCACCCCGTAGTTGCCATAGAGAGTGAGGCTCCCGACCGGATTGAAGGTGGCCGCATACTGGGGCAGCCAGATTTTTTTGTCCGTCGTGCTGGCTCCTCCGAAGTTATGATCGCGCACGGAATCGTAGCGGCCGCCGGCCAGCAACTGCACTCTTCCGGGCACGCGGATGCGGTCCTGCATCACCGCCGCTGACTGGTGATTGTCTTCGCTGAGCGCGCGCGGACCGGCTTGCAGTCGGACGCCATTGCTATCCGTCGCTCCCGTAAAGGGCACGTTAGGCGAATAGATATTCTCCGAGCCGATGTAGCTGTAAACCGCTCCGGGTACCACCCAATCAGGAGCATTGGCAGGCGGAGTTCCCGGCTGCTGGAAACTGCGCAGGAAGAGGACGCCGCCCCCAGTGAGGTCGTGCGTGATGGGGCCAGTAGTAACGTGGCCAGTGACGATGGCTTCGGCCTGGGCGTCAATGCGGAGTTCGCCGGGGTTGCGGTAGTCGTAAATTCCATAGTCGCCGCCGTCGGTCACACCAGGAACTGCAGGGCAAAAGAAGTAGGCGGCCGCATCAGGAGCGCCGGGACAGGCAACGTTTCCGCTCGCGTCAAATGGGGTGCCGTACGCGTAGACCACATTGTCGTCGATGAGCGAATGACTGAAGCTGGCGGCAGCAAAGGCCCGCCAACCGTGGGGCAAATCGTAATCCAGCCGCGCGCCTGTGTTGAAGGTGTCAAAAGTGTTGGGCTTGGCCCATGATTGCTCACCCAGCATCGTCGATGGAAAAATGCGGCTCAGATCGGGCACTGTCGTTCCGCCAAGCAATTGATAGCCGCTCACCGACCGCTCCACCTTGTGCTGGTATTCGAAGTCGCCATTCAGCGTAGCTTTGCGGCTCAGCTTCCAGTCGGCCGCACCCGCACCCATGGCGCGCCAACCGTCGGCGTCGTTGACATAGCTCTGAATCTTCTCACCGGCGAGATTGACGCGCGCACCCACCTGTTTGCGGCTGCCGAACAGATGGCCCAGGTCAACGGCTCCGTATGCGGTTCCACGATGATCGGTGGCCAGATCGACCGCTTGAATTGCCGCCGGCCGCTTCGTGACATAGTCGATGAGCCCGCCGGCCGAGGCCACGCCGCTCTCCACGCCCGCAATGCCCTTGAGAAATTCGACGCTCTGCTTGTTTTCCAGAGGTACGTCCTGTTCGCCGGCAATCGTCATGCCGTTGATCTCCAGGCCGGTGGCCAGATCGATCGGAAATCCGCGAATCTCGAAGTCGCCGTAGTAGCCCACCGGCGCATAATCCTCGCCAATGGACGCGTCGTTCTTCACCACATCAGAGAGCAGGCGCGAAACCTGGTCTGTAAGCAGGTCGCGCGTTACAACGGTGGCTGAAAGCGGCGTCTGCTGCAGCGTTGCGCCGTCCAGAGTGCCCACCGTAACCGTCTCGGGAAGATAATCGTCCTTCACTTCGCCATGGACCACAACCGTAGTCGTGACTGGCGGCACCTTTTGCTGAGCTGGAGCGGGATTCGACGCGGCCGCTGCTGAATTCGTGGGCGCCTGTGACTGGCTCTGCGCCATGGAACGGACAGAAAACACCACGCAGCTTGCCAGTGTTATCACCGTGACGAGAGAACAGCGAGACTTGGCGGAATGGGTCAATAAAATGCGAGCGGCTGTGAAATGGAACATGATTCTCCCCTTTTACTCATCATGAAAAGGGGAACTCAGACTGATTCGAGGAAGAGGGCCGTTCGGCTTCGAAAGCTTCCCACGCCGGCATTATCCGGATCGGGTTCTAGGGTATTTCTCAGCCCCACTTCGTGGAGCACCCCTGTTTCAATAGTTCGATTGAAACACTGCAAGCGGGGTTTATGCAACCAGGCCACGCCTTCTCCGGCTCTATCGCCTGGCCTGCTTCACCGGCGAAGAGATACAGACCGCATCGTTCCCGGGGTGCGCCGATCTTGCCGCATGCCCGGATTTAGCCGCCTGAGCCTCGAAACCCAGTTCCGCAACCATAGCTCTGGAAAGAACTTCCACCATTGCCATCTGTGCCTGCGCCCAAACCGGATGCGCCGGACAATGCGCCTTCCGTTGGCAGGATTTGCCCGAGATCAGGCAAACATTCAGGCAGATTGGACCGTCGATGGCCTCAATCACTTGCAGCATCGATGCCTCGCGCCCGCCCTGTGAAATCTGAAACCCACCCGACTGTCCACGCCGTGAAGAGATCAGCCCACCGCGCGATAAGGCCTGCAACACCTTGGAGAGGAAGCTCTCCGGCGCATCCGTGGCCGCGGCCAATTCGGGAAGCAAGACACGCCCTTCAGTGTGCGTCGCCAGGTGAATCATTACCCTGACCGCATAGTCGGCGGCGCGGGTCAGTTGCATCGACGAATTGGCTCGCTTCATGCGTTCGTCCTGTCGAACAAGCCCTCATCCCAAGTCCCCGATGCCGATGAATCCCGCAAGCAACAAGAAGGGCAGTCGCTCGTTGGGTCAGGATGATGGGCACAGTTCATTCGGAGCCTAATCAAATTTGTCACAGCGGAATGTATTCTCCGTCACAGACCACTGGTCGTCGCCGGTTATAGGTTGACTTTTACCACTCCAAATTGGAGAAAAACAGTCCAAAATGTCCCCCGAGAAATCTCCTGCGGCTTCCCCTTGCCCATCCGTCGCGGCTCACGCCGGCCACGTGACCAGCGACGTCAGTCTTGAGCCATCGCACGGGTTCGCATTCGTCTTCGATCCCGCACAAGCCGCAGAGTGAAAGGAACTTCCCGAATTCTATGAATCCATATCCCGCTGTCGACCCAATTCCACTTCCGGCGCCTGTATGGTTGCTCAAATTGCTGCACGTCGTCACCCTGTCGCTGCATTTTGTTGCCGTTGAAATGCTCCTGGGCGGACTGCTGATTGCGGTTCTTCTCAGCCTTTTCCGCAGCTCGCCGCTATCGCTCGTCACCGCGCGGGCGCTGGCTCGCAGGCTCACCGTGGTCATGACGTTTGTGATCAATCTGGCCGTGCCGCCGCTGCTCTTTGCGCAGGTGCTCTACGGGCGCGCGCTCTACACAAGCAGCGTGTTGATGGGCGTCTACTGGATCTCGATCGTCGGTATTCTCATGCTCACCTACTGGCTGCTCTATCGCTTCTCGGCACGGCTGGAGGCGGGCAAATCTGCGTGGTGGGTTGGATTGAGCGCTTGGTTGCTCGCCGGCTTCATTGGGCGGTTGCTCTCCAGCAATATGACACTGATGCTCCGCCCTGAAGTGTGGCGCGAAATGTACTCCAACTCGGCCATGGGCGCCTATCTTCCCACCGGCGACCCGACGCTGACACCGCGCTGGCTGCTCATGATGGCCGGCGGCATGTTTATCGGCGGCATGTGGCTCCTTTATCTGGCTGGCCGCAGTACTTTCACCGCCGAAGAGAAGAAATTTGTCGCCGGGCTCGGCGGCAAGGTTGCCGCTGTGTTTGGGCTTGTGTATCTTGCAGCCGGATTGTGGGCGGCAAGCGTGCAGCCCGCAATCGTTAAGGCCGGACTCGCAGGCCAAAGCGGTTACCCGCTCTACAAGATTTCCGGATTTGCCGGATACGGCTGGCTGGCGCTGGTGGTTGTGGCCGTGCTGGTCAGCGCGATTGCCGGGTTTGGAAAACTCTCCGCCGGCTGGGTTGCCTGGGCGGGCCTGCTGCTCGCGGTGCTGATTGAAATCACTTTAGTCGTTTACCGCGACGGCGTTCGTGACCTGACCCTGCTGAGCAAGAACTATGACGTTTGGGACCGGGTGGTGGTGACCAACTGGAGCGTGGTGGGGCTGTTCCTGGTGCTCTTTGTGGCCGGTTTGGGCGTGGTTGGATGGCTCGTGTCCGTTGTGGCGCGCGCAGAGAAAGTAATGGAGGGCGCGGCTTAGCTTATGAGCGTACTTGCAAATTCCGCAAACATTGTCGAAGAACGCCCGGAGAACGGCGAACGGAATACGCGCCGGGCCTTTCTGGCTGCTGCCGGAGCAGCAGGGCTGTGCTACACCGCTGCACTGGCCTATCCTATCTATCGTTACCTCGCATCGCCCGCAGAGATGGCGCTAAGCGCAACGGCCGTGACCGAGGTGATGTTGAAGGATGCACAGAAGCTGCCCGCGGGCTCGGTGCTGATGTTCAAGTTTGGCACTGCACCGGCCATGCTGATTCACCATGCGGACGGCCGCTGGATTGCGCTGACTGCGGTATGCACGCACTTGGGATGCACGGTTCAGTATGAACCCCAGGCCGACCGCGTTCATTGCGCCTGCCATGGCGGCGTCTATAACCCCTACACCGGCGCCAACGTAAGTGGGCCGCCGCCCAAGCCGCTCAAGCTCTTCAAAGTTGCGGTGAACGATACCGGTGTGGAAGTTTCGCGGGCATAAGAATCTAAACCAGGAGAACGACTCACCTCGCGAGACATAAGGAGCAATGCCATGGGAATCCTCGATTTATTCAGCCTCAAGGGCAAGAACGCGCTGGTCACCGGATCAGGCCAGGGGCTAGGCGCCGGAATGGCCATCGCCTTTGCACAGGCAGGCGCGAATGTAACCCTGCACAATTACGACCAGGTTTTGGAGTCGACGATTGAGGAAGTGAAGAAGACAGGCGTCAAGTACATTTGCCGGTCCGGCGACGTATGCGACAAGGCCATCGGCCAAATGCTCGTAGACGACACGGTCAAGGAGTTCGGCTCCATCGACATCCTAGTCAACAACGCGGGTACCATCCGCCGCGCTCCCGCAGCCGAGCACTCTGAAGAATTCTGGAAGACGGTAATCGACACCAATCTCAACAGTGTATGGTTCCTCAGCCAGTACGCAGGCCGCAAGATGCTCGCGCAGGGTCACGGCAAAATCATCAACACAGCCTCGCTGCTGTCGTTCCAGGGCGGCATTCTGGTGCCCGGCTATGCCGCGGCCAAGGGCGCTGTGGCGCAACTCACCAAGGCACTGGCAAATGAGTGGGCCGACAAGGGCATCAATGTCAACGCCATCGCGCCCGGCTACATGGCCACCGACAACACAACGGCTCTGCGCGCCGACCCTGTGCGCTCCGCCGCAATTCTCAACAGAATACCCATGGGCCGCTGGGGCCTGCCTTCCGACCTCGCCGGCGCTGCTGTGTTGTTAGCCTCCGAGGCCGGCAACTATATCCAGGGCCACGTCCTGGTAGTCGACGGCGGTTGGCTCTGCCGCTAAAGTGATTCCCGGACAGGGAAAGGAACAAGCGAGTTTTAAGGAAAGAAGCATGACTTCAAAGACGATCACGAGCAATGTTTACGATTGGGTGGATGAGCGACTGGGCCTCTCGGAATTGGCCGCCTTCGCACGCCACAAGACCGTCCCGGTTCACTCTCAATCCTTCTGGTACTACTGGGGCGGTATCTCGCTATTCCTTTTCCTTGTCCAGTGTTTCACCGGCGTATTGCTGCTGGTCTACTATCGGCCCGGCGCTGAAGCCTACGAATCGGTCCGCCAAATCACCTTCGTGATGCACTTTGGCTGGCTCATCCGTTCGGCCCACTCCTGGTCGGCCAACCTGATGATCTTCTCCATCCTGGTGCACATGTTCTCGGTCTTCTTCATGAAGGCCTACCGCAAGCCGCGCGAGTTCGGCTGGCTCAGTGGCATGGCGCTTCTGGGCCTGGCTTCGGTCTTCGGCTTCTCCGGCTACCTGCTGCCCATGGATGAACTCAGCTACTTCGCCACCAAGGTGGGCCTGCAGATTCCGGTCGCAATTCCCTTGATCGGCTCAGCAATCGCCAACATGCTCCGCGGCGGTCCGGACGTAAGCGAATTCACGGTGCAGCGCTTCTTTGCTCTCCATGTAGTAGTGCTGCCGGCGATCTTCCTGCCTCTTCTCGGCTTCCATCTCTGGTTGGTGCAGCGCCACGGCAACGCCGTGCCTCCCAGCGAAGAAGAAAAGGCCGCCGCCCAGCGCAAGAGCATGCCGTTCCTCCCCAACTTCATGCGCAAGGATCTGGCCATGTGGCTGATCTCGCTGAACATTCTTGCGCTGCTGGCCTCGGTCTTTCCGTGGTCGCTCGGCAAGCCCTTCGACTCGCTGGCGCCCGCTCCGGCCGGCATCCATCCGGAGTGGTACTTCATGAGTCCCTTCGAGATGCTCAAACTGCTGGGAACGTTTCTGCCCGGCGAGAGCGGCGAGATTGGGGGCATCCTGCTCTTCACGCTCGGCATCGTGCTCTGGATTCTGATTCCGTTCTACGACAAGAACAAGCAGAGCGGACAGCGCGCCCGCGCCGCACACTATTTCGGACTGCTGGCGGTCGTTGCCCTGCTGGCCACCACAGTCATCGGTTATTGGACTATCCGGTAAGACAGCTTTAAGCCTTCAGCCATCAGCTTTCAGCTTCGCCATGCAAACTCAAACAGCATGGCCAAGGGACGAAAAGCTGATAGCTGAAAGCTGATAGCTAGGAGCTAGACAACCATGAACTATCCATTCTGGGAAATTCCATATCTCGGCTCGGGCTGGGTGATCGGCATTATCGCTATCTTCCACGTCATGATCTCGCAGTTCGCCGTCGGCGGCGGACTCTATCTGCCCATGGCCGAGCGCAAGGCCATGCGTATCGCCGACCCCGAACTCCGCGCTGCATGGCTCAAGCAACTTGCCAGCCACTCCAAGTTCTTCCTGATTCTTACCGGAGTCTTCGGCACGGTTTCCGGCGTCGGCATCTGGTTCGCCATCGGCCTCACGCATCCCGAGGCCACCAGCACGCTGATTCACAACTTCGTCTTCGGCTGGGCAATGGAGTGGGTCTTTTTCCTGGTCGAGCTTACCACCGTCGCCGTCTACTATTACACGTGGAACCGCATCGATCCCAAGCTTCACCTCAAGGTGGGTTGGGTCTACGCCGGGGCATCGGCCTTCACGCTCATCATCATCAACGGAATTCTCGCCTTCATGCTCACGCCGGGCGACACTTGGCTCGCCGTTGCCGGAACCGGCCACGAAGCAAGCAAGTTCTGGAACGCCTTCTTCAATCCCACCTACTGGCCAAGCCTGCTGCTGCGCACCTGTGTGTGCTGCTCGCTCGCCGGCGTCTGGGCACTCATAACTTCCAGCCAGATTGATGGCGAAAAGCAGCCCGCGCTCAAGATCAGCACGGTCCAGTGGAGCGTCAAGTGGCTGGTGCCTTCCTTCGTCGCCATTCCTTTCCTCATGATCTGGTACTACATGATGGTGCCCGCATCGCAGCAGGCGCTGCTTACCCTTGGCATCGACACCATCAACGCGGGCACATTCTCCGCCGTCACCCGCATGGCGCTGGTCATCATCGTCACCTCCGCCACCATCGTCGGCGTCGCCTATTACCTGGCCTATCGCAACCCGCTCGACTTCAATCTGTCGCACGCGCTGGCAGTGCTGCTGCTCGCGCTCATGGCCACCGGCGCCGGAGAGTACTCGCGCGAGATGCTGCGCAAGCCCTACGTCATCGGCCACTGGATGTATTCGAATGGCGTGCGCGTCCCATACGTCAACCGCATTAACCAGGACGGTTATCTGGCCCACTCCAACTGGGTGTGGAGCGGATCGGATGCCAGTTACTCCCGCGGCGAAGCCATCTTCCGTGGCGAGTGCGGCTCCTGCCACACCATGGACGGATATCGCCCCATGCGCCAACTGCTCAGCGGACGCGACCGTGCCAACATCGGCAGCTTCGTCACCATGTTGCACGACTACAAACCCGACATGCCCTACCGGCGTTTCATGCCGCCCATGGTAGGCACGCAGCAGGATGTAAACGACCTGACGGAATTCCTGAACGCCAAGGTCAACCCGCCCGCAACAAGCGGGCAACAGACCGTGCAAACGGCCCAGAAGTAACCCTTTCCACTGATCTGCGATTCGCAGTAAAGGCCCGCGCTCCGCGAGCCTTTATTGTTTCATCCGAATGAGCAGTGCCGGGTGCCCAGAGCCTGTCCTGAGCGAAGTCGAAGGATCTCGCTTCTGAGACCTGGGATTCGCCAGCATCGTCAAGATCCCTACCCGTTCTTGATCACCGTCGCTTTGTTCCCGACATATGTAATCGTCCAGTGCTTCCCATCCTGGTCGTAGGTCACAGTGCGGTCGCCCTGCTCGCCGGCACCGGCGTGTATGTTCTGGCCAATCGCCATGCGGGTTTCCAGTTCGCTCATGCCGGGCTTCACCTCGCGGGCATCGATGGCGGCCCACACATCTCTGGGCCAGTGGTCGTAGATCGAGTGCGGGTCGTCGTAAAAGAAAAGTACGTCACAGTAGTAGGCTTCCTCGTTGCCCTGCATCTGGCCAATCGGCGTGGCGAACAGTTGCGCATCGCCCGGCAGTGAGAAGACTGCAAAGGCCTGACGACTGCCATGCGCAATGCCATCATCCATCTTCGGCGGAACTGCGGCTTTAACAATCTTCTTCACGTCGAGCCGTTGGGCTGAAGGAATGACCCCCACGCGTTTGCCGAACTGCACCTGCCCACCCTCGTAGCGGAAGTAAGGCATCGTGTAGCCATTCTTCATCCAGACTGCGGTACCCTGCAGCCGCAGCGTGTCCTCAAAGTGCTGCGGAGAAAATGCCCGCATTACCACCAGGTCATCTTTGCTGAGTGTTTGGTCGGCGTCCGGCTGGGCGATAACGCCGGGTTTCTGACGCTGTTTCCATACGGAGAACAGGTAGATGCCGCCGATGGTCAACGTGATCAGAGTCGAAACGAGAAATAACTTCCAGGTCTTCACGCATTCTCCCCTTCAGCTACTCGTGAGATGCGCCTCTTGGCCGAGCGGTTGTGGGTGCCTCTTTGCCGAGCAGTTGCGGCTCAGGCCTGGAAAACTGTTCAAAGGCCGGATGCGGTCTCGCGCGAAGCCGCCTGCGGGCGCAAGGCCTCAGCGCTGAGTTCATCTGCCTGCCGCAAGCTGGGGAAGATCGCGGACCACACACCGGCCACGACCAGCGCGCCGACGCCGCCATACACCGTGGCTCGCACCGCGCCCCACCAC
>DASRLI010000043.1:0-10484 GCA_035648535.1 Occallatibacter sp.
AGACCAGCCACGAGATGCCAGGAGACAAGCCATGGAAAAGATGGAAAACAAAGAACGTTTCCCACTTTCCCACGGCACGGCTACGGCTATCTTTATGGATCTATTCACGGAATCTGTTGCACTTGGAATTTGAATGTGCCCACGGGGCTTTTATTTCTTATTCCCCAGGTTCCTGTTTTTCCCTACTGCCCTACATCCGCAAGCTTGTACATGTACTTGATTGCGGACTTGTACACGAGGGTCTTGGTTCGGCCGCGCACCTTGAGCGTGTTGCGGTCGTACCATTCGATGCAGCCTTCCACCTGCTCACCGTCCTCGAGCACAATCACCATCTGCGTCTGCGACTGAATCTGCTTTTGCAGGTAGAAAAGTTCGGCATGGCGCAGCGGGGCATCCACCTCCGCGATGCGCGCAGGAAAGCGGAAGGGGACCGGCGCAGACGTGTTGCGCCGCATGCGGAGTTGCGACCGGCCGGAATCGGCGCCGTTTTCGCCGCGAGCTTTGGGCAGAATCGGTGAACGGCTCATGGGCAACTATCCTTCCTCAGGAAAAAAGCAAAACTCGCACATGTTTTCGAGCTTGAAAGCTTTGAATGGTCGAGCGAGGCCCGTTACAACTCACCCGTTATGAGCGGCTGGCTAAAGCTCGCCCAAATACGGAAACTTCGTCTCTCGCTTCTGGATGCCTTGAATACAAGAATGCACTGACAATCGAAAACTGTCGAGTCCCGGCAAACGTGCAATGAGTGGGAGTGCTGTTACTCGACAAGATGCCTGCGGCTGCGCGCGGGTTGCTCCTATTATTTCTGGATTCCTGGGCGTAGCTGGCGTCACGCCCGTTCCAGGCTCACGGCCATGGCGTCCAGAGAGAGCGAACGGAGCAGGTTACGCCGCATCCCCTGTTCCACCTGAACCAGGGCACGCGCGGCCCCGTCGATCCAGTCGACGGTCAATCCCTGCGCCAAATGCTCGAGATCGGCAGTGAGGTCCAGATTGCGGATCAGCCCCGGCGTTCCTGCCACCACCAACAGCAGATCCTCAACAAGGCTACCCAGAGCCCGCAGCAGGTTGATGGTCTTTTCCTGCCCGTCGGCGCCAGCCCGGTAGCTCTCCGTGGCGTGAAAAAGCAGCGTGTAATCGGGCTCGCGTAGCGCGGTGCGCAGCAGGACCAGGGCATCCTGGCGGCTGGCCAGATAAACGCCAAGGTCAATTGTCAGCGCGCGGCCCACCGCGCCTTCGGCCAGCCGGGCGGCCAGCGCGCGATCCTTAGGCTTGAGCTCCGGCCGGCGCTCAGCCAGCAGCGCCTCGAGATCAGCGGCCGGGATTGCGCCCAGCCGGTGGACCACGGCGCGGGAGCGGATGGTAGGCAGTAACTCCTGTGGATTTTCGGTAAGCAGGATCAGCGATGTGTGCTCTGGCGGCTCTTCGAGGACTTTCAGCAGGCTGTTGGCCGCTTCCTTCATGAAAGCGGACGAAGTAAAGATGGTGAACGTCCTCTTCGACTCGACCGGCGGCCGATAGTAGGCCACGTGAATTACCTGCCGCACCTGCCCCAGCTTGATCAGCAGTTGCGGCGGGTCAGGAGGAACTACCAGCAGGTCAGGGTGCGTCTGGATCAGGATGCGGGTTTCCTTCTTGTCGGTCTCACGAAGGTCGTCACGGGCGCTCACGGCTTGGGCCACAAGCTCCTCAAGGTTCGCGGAGTCGCCGATGCGGGCGCAGTTCCGGCACAGGCCGCAGAAGTCTGGTAAACCGTCTGTTTCGGTGGGTTGGAGGCAATTTACTGCCTTGGCCAGCATCAGCGCCAGCGAGTATTTGCCCGCTCCGCGCGGCCCCGCCAGAATCAGCGAATGAGGAAACCGCTCCGCGCGCACAGCTTCGCGCAGGTGCGTGACGGTCGCCGCATTGCCGAGAAAATCCGTGAAGCCCACGTGTTGAGGGTAGTGCAATCGGGTTGCGGTGTCGAGAAAGCCCAGGCAAAACCGTCAATCCGTCAATGCCATCGAGACCGGCAAGTTCGACCCGAGCCTTCCTCTGGCTTTCAAGGTGGCGCGGCTGTTTGAGACGACGATCGAGGCGGTTTTTCTGGACGAGGACTAGATTTTGCGGAGGTTCCAAGTCTTGACCTGATACTGCGGCACCCGGCTTGCAACTGTAAAAAGCGATAAAAGACTGTAGCTGTTTATATCCCACCTTAGCCACAAAAACAAAAACGTGGCGAAGGTGGGGCACCCGCATCATTGGAGAATCATCGTGCCTGCTGTCCTGCCAGCAGCAGCCGTTCAGCCACGGCTTCCGCAATCTGTTCGTGGATCTCATCGATGCTGAGGTCGCCCGCAATCAGCACCACCCGCTCCGATTCGCGCGCGGCAATCTCGCGATACTTCTCCCAAACGCGATAGTGGAAAGCGTCCTGCTCCTGCTCGAAGCGGTTCTCGTTCTTTCCTGTTTGTGCTTCTTCGCGCGTGTTGCGGCGGCGCGCTCGCGCCAAAGATGCATCAAACGATGGCAGGAGCAGGAGTGTGAGATCGGGCTGCAGGTTACGGCATACGAGCCGATGCAATTCAAGCACAGCCTCGGAGCCTAATCCCCGTCCGCCGCCCTGATAGGCTTCAGTGGAGTCGGTGAAGCGGTCGCAGACGACAATCTTTCCCGCTTCAAGCGCCGGCTCAATTACCTCGGCAATCGCCTGGGCGCGATCGGCAAACATCAGTGCCATCTCGGCCATCGGCGCCACGCCTGTGGAGCGCGAGTCCAGGAGTATCTCGCGAATTCGATCGCCGGTAACTGTTCCGCCAGGCTGGCGGGTGATCAGCGGTTTCAGACCACGTTTTTCCAACCAAATCGCCAAGCGCTTGATTTGGGTGGTTTTGCCCGAACCATCCAGGCCTTCGAGAGTGATAAACAGACCGCGCGGCATGGGGTGAGTCTACCACTGTGACGAAAGGTGGCGACGATGATGGTTCAGTTGTGTTAAAAGAGGTTAATTTCCAAAATGCTACCGGAAGCAGGCCCACCGCGGCGTGCTCTCTATTGGAGTCTAACGTGAAGCCACGTGTGTCCTTGTTATCTCTATTAGCCTTTTTCGCGATTGCCGTGCTGCCCTGCACCCGGCTCAACGCCCAACACCTGACCCTGGAGGGGCAAACCGGCGGATTCCTGACACCCACCGCATATGTCGTGTATTCAGGCGATGGGAAAGTCTTTTCGCACCCGGCCTTCGGCTACCACTTTATCAACACCTCAGCAGTGATTGGGAACGTGCAGACCTTCAGCGTCGTAGAGGGCTTCGCCAACCGCGCCGAGGTAGGATACACGCGCAGTTACCACACGCTTGGCAACAGCAACATTGCCTCACAGGGTGCGTTCAGCCAACTCTGGAATTACAACGGCATGAACATCTTCAGTGGCAAGGTGGTGGGAATCAAGGATGGGCAGTTCCGCCCGTGGGTGCCGGGTCTTGCGGTCGGCGGCATTATCCGCACCGGGGATCATTTTGTGTCAGGCCATCTGCATCAGGAACTCGGCCTCGGCGCAGACACAGCGTATACCAACGGTGATGTGTATGTAGCGGCCACCAAGACCTGGATCAAGCCGCCGGTTCCGTTTCTGCTCAACTTTGGTTTGAAGATGACCAACGCCACAATCTTCGGCATCGGCGGCCAGAGTACGCGCTTTGGCGGACGCCTGTTTGGGGGGATTGGCATTCCGTTGCCGGGTCCGTGGAAGACGGCCATCGTGCCCTCGTCAGGCTTTACGCAGGAGCCGAAAACAGCAAAGTACCTAGGCAATATCCTGCCTGGCGGAGTACATCTGCCCACCACTCTCGACTACGCCGTACGCGTGACGCAGAGGGAGAACCCGCACTTCAGCTTCGATATCGGCATTGGACAAGTGGCAGGAAACATCGGCACCGCCGTGCTTCCGACCGGCTTGCCGGCTCCGTATCCGCCCTACATCTTGATACCGGTAAACCTGCAGGCGCGCAAAGTTGTTGGCATGGGCCTCAGCTATCGCTACTAACCTCGCGCTCTAAATCAAACAAAGGCCCACGGTCAGCCGTGGGCCTTCAGCAGTCTTAACGGCCGGCAGCAATGCTGGCTGTTCTGCGTCAGGCAGCATTATTCAATCATGTTCCGCCGGAAGTCGAACTGCGCAAGGGGCAACTTATGAGCCGGGAACGGGTTCGAATGGGAGTAGCTTGACTGGGATATCGGTTTTGGCCACCACCGCAGTCGGTTACGAAACGTCTTCGCAGGTGGCCGGCAGTTCTGGAGGTCCTTTTTCCTCCGGGTAAATTCTCACTTGACTGATCACGGATTTGGAATATAGTTTTTCCCGAATTCGTGGCAACCCAGCCAGTTTCTCCCTGCTCAGGGACGTTCGATCCCCCTTGGCGGATCTGGCAAGAAAGAAATGGAGGCTATTGCAATGAAACTCTCCCGCTCTTTACGCCTAATGCTCCTGACGTTGATCGTCGCTCTCGTTCCCGCATCTTCCTTCGCCGGTGTCTTCATCAGTGTGAATTTTGGTCCGCCCATTCTGCCGGTCTATGACCAGCCGCCCTGCCCGGAGTCCGGGCTGATGTGGACCCCTGGCTACTGGGCTTACGGTGAAGATGGCTACTACTGGGTACCCGGTACGTGGGTGCCTGTTCCCTATGAAGGTGCTTTGTGGACGCCTCCGTATTGGGGCTGGTCCGGCGGGCTCTATATATTCCATCCCGGCTATTGGGGACCACACGTCGGTTACTACGGCGGTGTGAATTACGGCTTCGGCTACATGGGAATCGGCTTTGTAGGCGGCATGTGGCGCGGTCACGACTTTGTCTATAACACTGCAGTCGTGCATGTGAACGAAAGGTTTATTCATAACACCTACATTGACCGCACCATCGTAGAGCGAAACACGATTGTCAACGACAGGCATGTTGCCTACAGCGGAGGTCCTGGTGGCATTCGCCACGACCCGATGCCTGAGGAGCGGTTTGCCGAGCGCGATCGCCATCTAGAGGCAACCTCGTTCCAGCACTCCCACGAATCCACGGCCATGTCCGACAGATCAATGTATTCCCGCAACAATGGCGGGCATCCGAGCAATGCGGCCCTTGCAAGACCCTTGGGGATGCAAGGGACGCCTGCGAACAGGGGCGGCGCAGGGTACCAAGGCGGCGGCAACTACAGCGCTCCGCGGCCGAATATCGGCAATTCCGACGTCCGCGGCAATTACAACAACCCGCACTCCAACAATGCGAACCCTGGAGCAGGGAGCTTCAACAATCCGCATTCCAACAGTACGACCCCTGGAGCCGGCGGCTACAACAACCCCCATCCGAATAATGCCAACCCTGATACCCGCGGCTACAGCAACCCGCATTCAAACGCGGGAAATGCTGCACCTCGTCCTGCGCCGCAGCCCCAGTCGCGTCCGGCGCCGCAGCAACACGGCAATCAACAGCCACATTCCGATTCAAAAGAGAAGCAGCACTAAGGTCCAATCTCCTGGTTTCATGCAACCGGGCCCACGGTCAGCCGTGAGCGCGGTTGTGTCATGCTTCTGCGATCTCCATGCCGGCTATCTCCACTTCCAGACCGCCGAACTCCGGATGATCGTTTTCGCGGATGCGGTAAACAACATCGATCAGGCTGCCGGTCACGAGCGCCAGTTCATCAGCGCGTCCCGCCAGGTCCCAGCCGACCGCTCGAATCGTGCCACTGGCTCCGGAATGCACTGTGGCCTCGGCTCTCTCCTGTGCCAGTTCCAGCCGAATATGCCGCTCTTTCATGACGCGAGGCGCAGTCAACAGCCGCGCCCTTCGCGCCACAAACATCGGCTCCGGATTCCCATGCCCCAGCGGTTCCAGCTTGCGCAGCCAGCCCGCCAGCACAGCCGTAATGCGATCCAGCGGCAACTCGGCGTGAATGCGAAGCAGGCGCTCCGGCTCCCTTGCCGCCAGGTGTTCATTTGAGTAGAGGCGCAGTCGCCGTTTCAACTCCGGCAACGCATCGGCAGGCATCGCAAAACCGATTGCAAATGCATGGCCGCCGAATCTTGTAAATAGATCGGCGCAGCTCTCAATGGCGTTGAGCAATTGGAATCCGTCTACCGAGCGTCCTGAACCGTGAGCCACGCCATCTTCCACGCTCACCACAATCGCCGGCTTCGCCGTGCGCTCCACAACCCGCGAAGCCAGGATTCCGATTACGCCGCGATGCCAACCTTCACCGTCAATCACCAGCAGCCGGTCAGAAGCAAGATCGTCATCGCTCGCCAAACGCTGCTCAATCACGCGCAGAGCGGCAGCCTCTGCATCGCGCCGTTCGCGGTTCAACCGTTCCAGCTTCGAGGCCAGCTCGGTTGCACGGTGCGAGTCGCGCGTTGAGAAAAGCTCAATCACTTCCGACGCAACATCCATGCGTCCGGCGGCATTAATTCGCGGAGCGAGACGAAATGCCACATCGAAGCCAGTAAGTTGCTTGGCGGTCGGGTCGAGAGCTGCCGCTGCGAACAACGCGCGCAATCCCGCGCCTGCCGGCCGGCGCAGCTCACGTAAACCCAGCGCCGCAATCACGCGATTCTCGCCGCGCAGCGGAACCGCATCCGCAATCGTCGCAATCGCCGCCATCTTCAAAAAGCTGGGCAGCGTCTTCTCGCGCGTTCGCACCAGGTCGCGCCGTTCCAGCACTGCCTGCGCCAGCTTGAGCGCAATCGCCGCACCGCAAAGCGACTTCTCGGGATAGCAACACCCATGCTGATTTGGATTCAGAATCGCAAGCGCCACTGGTACTGCATCATCGGCCTTCGGCAGATGGTGATCGGTCACAATCAGATCCAGACCCAGCCTCTGCGCAGTCTCTGCTTCGGCAAAGGCCCTCATGCCGGTATCAACGGTGATTACCAGCCGCACACCTTCAGCATGCGCCGCTTCCAGCACGGTCGACTGCAATCCGTAGCCCTCGCGCAATCGATGCGGAACATGGAACCGCGCCTCTCCGCCAAGCATCTCGATGGCTGCCTTCAGCAACACCACCGCCGTGGTGCCGTCCACGTCATAGTCGCCGTAAAGCAGCACAGGCTCTTTGGCCGCAATCGCTCGCTCCAGCCGCTCGACGGCTGCCTGCATGCCAAGCATGAGAAAAGGATCGTTGAGGTGAGCAACGTCGGGATTCAGGAAGGCATAAGCTTCGCCGGCCTGCGTGATGCCGCGTGCCAAAAGCAGCTCAGCCAATACCTGGGGCAGACGAGCCTCTTTAGCCAGCGCCTCCGCTGCGGCATGGTCCGTTGCAGTCAGCACCCAGCGCTGGCGCGGGAGACTGCGCTTCAATACGATGCGTTGTTCGGGAGTGCCGGGGGCAACAGCTGGGCCAGCCACAGAGGCTTACTCGTCCTCTTCTTCGTCGTGCGTATGGGTATCGTCGATCACGATGTCCTGAAAGCTCTCGACGTCCTCGAGCAGCGTCTGGAAGCGCTCATACCACTCGGTCGTGGTCTCGTGCAAAAACACCAGCCCCTGGTAAACAAAGCCGAGCTGGATATAGCCCAGCATTCCAGCGTACTTGCGCAGCCACTTGGCCTCCACAAGTTCGGTGGCCTCTTCATCGGGGAAGTTCATCTCACCGGCTTCCTCGATCAGCGCGTCCAGCTCCTCGCGCTCCAGCGTCATCTCGCTGAAGGTCACAAAGGGAGCGCCCACGTGCTTGGCCATCTCCACAAAATCTTTCCATGCGTCTGGATTGCCTTGCCCTTCCCACACGATCGAGGGAATGTCCTCGGTGACGTATCCGGGCAGGCGGTGCAGACCGTGACCTTCAATAAAGGCCACCATGTCGTCTTTCAGCGAGAGCAGGTTGTCAGAACTCATAGTCAAGCATCCATTCTCTCAGATTCAGCCGGGTGGGCACTGAGGATTGTGGAAACTCAAGCGTCTGCACAGGAAGGTTGAGCCCGAGGCTTTAATCTGAGATCAGCACAAATGTTCCATGCCCCATCCGCTACGCAATTTTCGCGGAACGAGTGGGAACCCACGAAGTCCTACCTTTGCATCGTTTACCAGGAGGCTCACCGCTTGCCAGCTTTCGAACACCACGTCTTTGTCTGCCACAACTCTCGCCCAGCCGATGCACCGCGTCCTTCCTGCACCACCGATGGAAAGAGTGATCTGCACACACGACTGCAGCAACTGTCAAAAGAAGCAGGCCTCGGCAGCCGGGTCCGCATCAACAAGTCCGGCTGCCTGGACCAGTGTGAGCACGGTCCCACGGTGGTGGTCTACCCTGAGGCTGTCTGGTACGGTAATGTGCGTCCTGAAGACGCAGCCGCCATCGTTACAGAACACCTCATCGGCGGCCGGCCCGTGGAACGGTTGCGCATAGCCGACGAGTGCCTGAATTCAAAGACCTGCCCGCATCGGAGCTGAGGAGCATAGCGCGAAGCAGGGCTGCCGAAGCATCCCGCACCCCGCGCTGCGATGGCGCTACTGTGACTTGGTGGACGTCGTATGCACGATGGCGATCTGCGTCTTGCCTTCGTAATCCGACGAACCTTTGGTGATCGTCACCACGACGGATTCCTGCTGGCCCTTATTGAGTGTGAGCACTGTGCCGTCCGGGCTGTCGAACACAGAAGCCTCGCTGCCAAACCTGGTCTTGTAAAAGCTCAGAACCTGGTCTTTCGAGTCCGATGTGACATACACGGCCGTCACCATAGAACCGGTGGGCAATGTCATCCGCATGCTTCCCTTGCCGGTTAGGGCGCCAGGATAGATGTCCGTGCCAAGGTCGGCTGCACTGTATGTTTCGGTCGAGTTCGCGCTAAAATTGCCGCCAGGGGTATGCAACGTCACCTGGTCGCCCGAGCCGGAGACGTGGACGGCGTGCGCAACCCGCCACACGAAAAACCCGAAGGCTCCCGCCCCGAGAATTCCCAGTCCAACAAAAACGGCGACGATAATCAGGATGATCTTGAGCGCGTTGCCTCCGGACTGGGTCGGTGGAGCGACTGGTTGAGAGGGCGCCACAACTGCTGCGGGAGCGGCCACGGTTGCGCCGCATGCGGCACAGAATTGCGTGTTGGGAGTCAGTTCAGCTCCACATTTCGTACAGAAGCTAGCCACGATGATCTCCTTGTCTTTTTGAAGTTTTGAACCGGAATACCTTCCGGCTCGGGGGATAGGCCAATATACCTCAACATGATCCACTAAGTCCCTCTATTTCATTCGTTTTCATCGCAAATAATCGGGTCCAGCGGCCGCGGAGGTCCGCAGGGCACTAACAGCGGGTTTCGCTTCGGTTTTCGACGAGTTTTCTCGTACCTTTCTGACAACTCGCCACCGGCCTCCTGGAAATGTGCGGCAGACGCTCGCGGCCGGCCTGACAGGTAACCTATTTGCCCCGCTTTCCAAACCTTTTCGTCTCATTGCGTCGTGCATTACGACAACGGTGTACAGCCTGCGGTCCAATGCGTTATCCTGAGCCTTAACCCATGATTTTTTCTCGCGATTACATAGGGTATCTGGCCCGCCGCACGGTCAAGCACCTCATCGACGTCAAGATGATCACCACCAGCGACATGAAGGTGACCGAGGCGCGCGTCAACGAGGGTCTGCTGGACGAACTGTCCCTCGAAGACCGCATCAACGAGGAAGTACGCGTCATTCTTGAGGCTTACTCCGAAGAGATGCGCAAGTCCGGCGCGCAATATGCCGAGATGTTCAAAAAGGTCAAGACCGAGCTGGCCAAAAAGTACAAGGCGGTGCTATGAGGATCAGCCCCGACAAGCTCAACAAGTTGGCCCACACCGTGGCCGACACCCTGGCCGATATCGACGAGGTTGGATTCCTTGAAGATCGCAACACCATCCGCCAGGAGGCGCGCAAGGCGCTCACAGCCCTGCTCACCGACGAGGCCCGCATCGACACAGCCGCGCGCTTGAAGATCGCCAACCAGCGAAAGATCATCCTTGAAGGCTCCCAGGAGTGGGAGATTCTCTACCGCAAGTACTACAACGACGAAGTCCGCAAGCTGGGCATCTGAGCGGCCCAGCTTGCCGTCCTTACCTTTGGCTTCGTACCGTTTTTTTGTTAAATTAGGAGAGTGGCCGGAGACGGCTACCCCTCAAAGTGTGTGGCGCTATCGTCTAGGGGTTAGGACGTGAGATTCTCAATCTTAAAACCCGGGTTCAATTCCCGGTAGCGCTACCAATCTTCCTTCCAAGAACGTCCAGAGCGGTCCATCAAACGCCGCAAATCAAAGAAAATAAGCAAAAGATGAATCCACTACGGTGTCAGCACGCCCATTGACATCCGGGGGCAACTGGGGGCAACATATGGGGCAGGCGAATTATATGCTTTAGGAGTTGCCCCCATGCCGCTGACCGATACATCAATCCGGAATGCCAAACCAAGCGAGAAAACTCGTAAGCTCTTCGACGGCGGGGGGATGTATTTGGAACTCGCTCCGACCGGCAGCAAATGGTTCCGCTTTAAAT
>DASRLI010000044.1:0-2725 GCA_035648535.1 Occallatibacter sp.
ACCGTTGCGCTGCTGCTGCGCGCCCTTCGCAATCATGGCCTGCATCTCCGTTCCGAGTACACGTTTGTCGATCTCATCCGGGTTGGATAGCCATGCGACCAACTGAGTCGGCGTCGGTCCAAACGTGAGCAGATGGGCAAATATTTTCTGTGGCGTCTCGGTGAAAAACTCACCCTTCTTGTCGCTGGTCGGCTGGTAGAGCGAGGCGGCAATAGCCTTGGCTTCGGCCTTGCGACGAAGCTCCTCGGACGGCCCCCAGTAGGGGCAGCGGGCGTCCAAAGGATTGAGCACAATGTCCCCGCGCGTGGCGTCGTAGAACCTCTGGATGAACTCGCAAGCGGGGTCATAGACGATAGCCATTTCACCCCTGGCTTGAATCTGCCGGAGTATCTGCATGATGAGGCTGGTCTTGCCGGCGCCTGTGTCGCCCATGAGTTCGATGTGCTGGGCTTCGGCCTGTCGTGGTATCCGCATCATCTCTTTGGCTTCGGTTGTCTTGAAGCCGATACCGTCGCCCTGGACGGTCTCATTGAACTCCTTGGGCGTGAGCATCACCGGCCCTTTGAGCAGCCGTCCGTACTTCATCTGCTTCCGGCGTTTGATGTCTTTCCGAACGGAAAAGGGGAGCTGCGCGAGCACAGTGAGGAAGCCAAACAGGAGCGGAAGTTCGTAGATGTCCCGGAGCTGGTCGCCTTGGAAAACGCTGCTCTTGAGGTATTCGTGCAGGGGTTTGTCAAGGTACGGTTGCTCCGGCCCACGATAGAGAGCACGGAGTCCACGCCCTGCCGCCGCGCTCGAAAGCGCAAGCGGAATATGCTTGCCGCCCGGTGCCGGAGTCGTGCCTTGCTGCACGTCGGCTTCAACGGCGAATGCGCCCATTCTGGTTCCGTCGCTAACGTAAAGGAGTTGGTATTTGTCCTTCTTGTTGAGGGCTGCGCCTGCCGCCGTTCGTGCATAGATCGGCGTGTAGAACTGCTGCAAGGGCGTCTGGCCGTAGGTGAAACGGACATACAGAAAGCAGCCGGTCAGCACGAATGCGAGGAACACCGCGCCATAGGTGTAGATCGGGGAATGCGGCGGAAAGATGACCGTCTCTTTACGGCCCCACTGTTGACTTGCCATCACGCACGCTCCAGGTCTTGCTTCGTTTCAACGGCTAATGCTGTCTTCCGCTTTTTGACCTCGACCATGATTCCGTCGAACACCTCCGGGGTAATCTTGAGGCCGGTTGCAAGCGGTTTTAGGAGGTTCGTCAGCATCAGCCGAACCCCTACGATCTCGCTCAGCTCAGGACTTGCGGTAGGAGTGCCACTGTCTCTTGTCAGCTCGTCAAGGATGAGGTGACGAATGAACTCGCCGCGTTGCTGGCCGCGCTTCCTCGCAAGCACATCGAGTCGCTCCGCTTCACTCCGGCTCAGCTTCGATGAGACATTCGTAAGCCGAAAGGATGCCCGCTGTTCTTCCTTTTCCACCATCGCGTCATCGTTGAGAAGTGGCATATTGGCCTTCAATCTGTCACGAATTCTTGGGAATACCTGGGTATTCTCAAGAATTCCTGAGCACTGTAAGTTGTTGAGGTTGTTCGGTCGCTTTCAAGAATCCGTAAGGATTCCCAGCACGACCCTCGGAGGGATGGAGTGTCATAATTCATCCGGTGCGTAGCACCGCTTCCATCCCGGCACAAATGATTGGAGGGGGTAATTCACTTTACTTAACCGCCACATTCGCTACCGGTATTGGTGCTGGACTCGGCACTGACGTTGCTGGTTTGCGTCCCGGCTTTCCCTTCGGCCTATCGTCGCCATTCCGTTTGATACGCAACGGATGTATCGGCTTTGCATCATTCGGCGAGCCGATGAACTTCTGGAAGTCCTTGTCTTTGGTGAAGACATATTCGAGCGCCTTGTTCACCACATCGTCTGCGGCAACACGGGTGAATGCTGCATATTGATTGACGAGGTTTGCAGTGGGCTCCTCAAGTGAAACGGTGGCTGTGACTTTGCGGCTGGTAGTGATCTCAAGCAATGGCATGAACGTTCTCCCTCTTCGTGCTGGTTGAATTGATTGGGTGGACTATTGGGTTGTCGCGCTCATTGTCGCGCTCTCCTGCAAGATCGAAGATGGTGTCATACAGGAATAGCTTTGCGGCGCGATCGTATCCGCGCACCGTGATAATCTCGCTGATCTTCCGGCCTCTGGCGAATCGTCCCACCTGGACGACGATCTGAACTGTCTCGGCTATCTCTGCCGAGATGTCGTCGCGATTCGATTGCTGATGCGAACGCATCGCCAATTCGCCGAACCTGCGAAGCGCTTTCACCGCAGAGCTGGCGTGAATTGTTGCCATCGAACCTGCGTGGCCGGTATTGAAGGAATCGAGCAGCGTGCGTGCTTCTTCGCCGCGCACCTCGCCAAGGATGATCCGGTCGGGCCTCCACCGCAGCGCCGCCTTCAATAGATCGTTGAAGCTCACCGCGCCGCTGTGCGATTCGGTCTGGCACTCGGACGCCAATAGATTCGGCTTACCGATACGCAGTTCCGAAGTGTCTTCGATCACCACAATGCGCTCGCCTTCGGGAATGAAATCGGCCAGAGCGTTTAGCAGCGTTGTCTTTCCACTGCCGGTTCCACCGCTAATCAGCATCGTCTTCCCTGCTTCGATATAGCCGCTCAGCATATCGCCTATCTCAATACTCATTGCATCGGTCTGGATGAGGTCGGCGAT
>DASRLI010000045.1:0-7280 GCA_035648535.1 Occallatibacter sp.
ATACACGTTCACCGAATACCACTGTCCTGGCGTATTGTCTCATTCAAGCTTCTTTGAAGCTCACGGGCGGTGCCTTAGTCATGTTTGGTTGGAATCCTGACGAGACCCGACAGATTAAACCCGGGCAATTGCAAAAGTCCCTTGACAAGGTTGGTAGGACCATGCTACCATTGTGGCTCTCTCGAAGAGAGAGCCCTCTGCTGGGCCATGTGCAAAAGCGCGTGATACCGGGGATTTCCCGCAGTCACACGTTCGCGAATTTCTGTGGGATGAATTCAGCGAAGGGGAAAAGTTAAGTTCTTTATGTTGCCGAGTAAACGCTTACCGCGAAGCAAGGAAGTTCATGCTGCCAGTGCATCGTCGAGCGCTAATACGATCTGGAAGGCTCGATCGGACGCACCTGATCTGCTTGAGAAGTTCGCGGAAGCCGTCGATGCGGTCTCGTTGATGATTTGGATTTAATCGCAACTCCAACAGAACTATCCGAAATAGGCGTTCCATTCTGCTCAAGGGTGATCAAATCGGTTCGGCATATGAATCGCGGCGACCCCGGTCTTGCCGAGCAACTACTTCCAACGATGTACGAATGTTCTAAATTTTGTAGGAGACGAAGGCTATGTCAAATGTTTCAAGAAAGCACATTGCCGTTCGCAGCATGCTTCTGGCAATTCTCGCGCTCACTCTCTCTCCGGTCATCTATTCACAGGCGGTTTCTATTGCTTCGGTTACAGGCCGCATTGTGGACCCGTCGGGCGCAGTTGTAGTCGGCGCCCAGGTCAAGATAACCGCAGTGGATACAAACACAACTCACGTTGCCGTAAGCGACGCTGAGGGGTCATACAGCTTTCCGAGCTTGACGATCGGCGCCTATACGCTGGAAGTTACCGCCCCTGGATTCCAAACCTACATCCAGAAGGGGATCAGGTTACAGGTCAACGATGCTCCGCAAATCAACATGGCTCTGAAGGTTGGCGCGGTGTCAGATAGGGTTGAGGTCCAGGCCGATGCAACCATGGTGCAGACGCAGCAGAACATGGTCTCGCAGATCATGGACCAGCAGCGTATCGTTGAGTTACCTCTCAATGGCCGCGACCCAACCCAGTTGATCATCATCTCGGGCGCAGCCGTGAATCACACCGACGGGACCAACACCGGGAACAAGAGCTTCTACACCTCGCAATCGATCGCCATCGCCGGCAGCGCCGGCAACACCACCAACTACCTGCTCGACGGCGGCGACAACAACGACAGCTTCACTGACGTCAACATGCCCTTCCCGTTCCCCGATGCGTTGGCCGAGTTCAGCGTCGAGACCAGCGTCTTGCCGGCCCGCAACGGTCTGCATCCCGGCGGCCTGGTCAACGCCGTCACCAAATCCGGCTCCAATCAGTGGCACGGCAGCGCCTTTGAGTTCGTCCGCAACGGGGATGTGAACGCCATCAACTACTTCGCCGCCGCGCAGGACAGCCTCAAGCGCAACCAGTTTGGCGGCACCTTCGGCGGACGCATCATCAAAGACAAGCTCTTCTTCTTCGGCGGTTTTCAGCAGACCTACTACCGCCAGGATCCCTCCGGAAGCACCGCCTTCATTCCCACCCAGGCCGCGCTAAACGGCGACTTCAGCGGGCTCGACGGCGCAGGCTGCCAATCAACCGGCAAGGCTCGCCAGACGAAGGATCCACAGACCGGCGCCAACCTTTCCCTCACCGCGCCCTACATCAACCCGTCCCGCTTCGATCCCTCAACGGTTCAATTTGTAACGAAGTATCTTCCGGTCTCACAGGTGTCCGATGCCTGCGGCACCCTCCACTACGGCGTCCCCGTCATCTACAACGCCCAGCAGTACGTGACGCGCGTCGATTGGAACATCAACCAGAGCCATCAGCTCTACGGCCGCTATCTCCACGACAACTACAGCCAGCCTGCACCCTTCAGCTCGACCAACTACCTCTATACCACCACCCTGGGCGTGATTCAGAATCCGCAGACGCTGGTCATCGGCGAAACCTACACCATCAACCCCAGTACGCTCAATTCGTTCCACTTCACCTATGGCCGCAGGGCCTTCGCCCGCTTCCCCAACACCAACGGCATCGATCCTGCCAAACTCGGCGTGCAGAACATCTGGACCCCGCCGCTGGCTCAGGACAATCTGCAACTAGGAGTCAGCAACAGCTTCTCGACCGGCGGCAGCGGCTTCTCCAAGTGGGGCATCACTTCATTCCAGGAAGCCGACGACATTGACCTCACGCGCGGCAAGCATCAACTGGCCTTCGGCGGCGAAGTCTTCCGCCTGCAGGACAACCAGAACGACGAGTACAACGATTCGGGTACTTTCAGCTTCACCGGCGTCTATAGCGCCGACCCGCTGCTCGACTTCCTGATGGGCATCATGCCGAGCTTTACCCAGACTCTGCAGCAGGACTACTCCTACCGGCAGACCCTGGTCGAGCTCTACGCGCAGGACACGGTGCGCATGACGCCGCGGCTGGTGATGAACGCCGGTCTGCGCTGGGAGCCCACCCTGCCTCCGCAAGACTATTTCAATCGCGGCAGCGTCTTCTCTCTCCAGGGCTACATCCAGGGCAAAACCAGCCAGGTCTTCCCCAATGGGCCAGTCGGCCAGTACTACTATGGCGATCCGGGCGTCAACAAGTCCTTCACCTCGGGCCACTGGCTCAATATCTCCCCCCGTCTGGGCTTCGTCTTCGATCCGCGCGGTGACGGCCGCACCACCATTCGAGTCGGCGGCGGTGTCCTCTTTGACTCCATGGGAACCTTCCTTACCTATCGAGTCACCGGGCAGAACGCCCCCTGGGGCATAACCTCGAACCAGACCAGCGGTCCCTACTACTTCCACAACCCTTGGGGCAATGTGGCGGGCGGCAATCCCTTCCCGCTGCCTCTGTTCCCTCCCTCCTCCTACGTCTTCCCGACTAACTCGGCCGACACCTTCCTCGAACCCAAGTCCCTGCCGCCCATGCTGGAGACCTGGAACCTCGGCATTCAGCATCAGTTTGCAGAGAACTGGATTGCCTCCATCACCTACCTCGGAAACGAGACCTCGCACCTGATGGTGGGCAACGAAATCAATCCAGCCGTCTACATTCCCGGCACCTGGACCGGCGCGGGAACCTGCGGCGCGCTCACCGTGGCGCCGGGAGCCAACGGAACCGCCTGCTCCGGCACGGGTAACACCCAGGCGCGGCGCTTCCTCAGCCTCATCAATCCCGCGCAAGGCAAGTATTTCTCCGCTACCGATCTGGGCTTCAACGGCATCAGCGCCAACTACGAAGGCGTGCTGGCCTCCATCGAGCATCGCATGTCCGACAACTACACCATCCTCGCCAACTACACCTTCTCGCATTGCCACGGCGTGGCCCCGGTCACTTCGCTGGGCGGGCCGGTCATTGAAAATCCCGCCAACCCCAAGGGTGATTACGGCCCGTGCACCTATGACTCGCCCAATATCTTCAACGCCAGCGCGGTGTATTTCAGCCACTTCAACTCATCCAACAAGCTCCTGTCGTTCGTCCTTAGCGACTGGCAGATCGCCCCGCTTATGCGTTTCTCGACCGGCCTGCCAGTTAATCCTGTCGACGGCACCGACCGTTCGCTCACCGGCGTAGGGCTCGATCGGCCCAATGTGAATGCGGGCGTACCACTCTACAATCAAGCCGGCCACTCATCGAAGCTCTATCAGTGGATCAACGCCGCGGCTTTCTCTGTAAATCCGCTGGGAACCTATGGAAACGCCAGCCACTATATGCTCCGCCAACCCAGCATGTTCGACGTCGACAGTTCGCTCAGCCGCAAGTTCAAGGCTACCGAGCGGCTCACCGTCGATCTACGCGTCGAAGCCTTCAACGTAACTAATCATCCCAACATGAATGGGCCGAATGTCTCCAACCCGACTTCGAGTTCCTTCGGACGCATCACCTCGGCAATGGATCCGCGTATCTTCCAGGGAGCCCTTAAAGTCTACTTCTAAACGCCAACCCGAAATGCCGTGCAAAACCGGTGTGCGCGTGGCACACCGGTTTTGCAGGTTCCGGCGCTCTCCTGTACGACCGGCTTTCAATCGCCCATTCCTCCCACGGGCATGCAAAGACCTGTCTCATCGATTCTTCTCTAACCCGGGCTTTTTCGAAGGAGCACTGAATTCTATGGAGCACAATTTGTTTTCTTCGCTTCAACGGCGAGACTTTCTCAAACTGGCAGGAGCCACCGCCGTCGCGGGCATCACTCGCACATCCTTCGCTGCGCCCGGCGGCCGCGTTGCCGTCGTTATCGATGCCGGAAACTCCATCGCTGCCGGCGCACCGGTGAAGCACGCCACAGGCAAGCTCGAACAGGCACTGGCGGCCAAAGGCATTCGTTGCGAAATCGTAGGTTCGAAGGAACAGGCCAGGGGAGCTTCGTTTACGATCCTCGTCGCCGGCCCGGAGTCTGAACTCGCCAGGGGATTCGCGCACGCCGCTGCGCCCGCGACCGAAAGCGTCAGCCTCGTGCCCGGGCTTGTGGCAGGCGCACCAGCCGTCCTCGTCTCTGCCGCCGACTCGCTTGGCTTTGTCTACGGCCTGCTTGAACTTGCGGAGCGCGCTCAATTCGGCGCCAATCCACTCGCCGATCTCCATCCGGCTCTCCCCATCCACGAAAAGCCTGCCAACGACGTGCGCTGCGTCAGCCGCTATTTCTCCAGCGAAATTGAAGACAAGCCCTGGTACTACGACAAAGAGTTCTGGCGCGGTTATCTAGATGGCCTGGTTGCAGCGCGCTTCAATCGGTTCTGTTTTGCCTACGGCCTCGAATACGACTTCCCACGCGGCGTCACCAATGACTATCTTCACTTGCCTTATCCCTATCTTGTGAAAGTGCCCGGCTACGAGAATGTCCGCGTTGTGCAACTCGCCGACCAGGAAGGCAACCGGTTGCCGGCCCCCGTGCCCTTGAGTGATGAGGAGCGGGAGAAAAATTTCGCCGCGCTTAAGTTCATTGCCGCAGAGACCGGAGCCCGCGGACTTCATTTCCAGCTTGGCATCTGGACTCATGCATACCAGTGGACCGACAGTCCGAAGGCCTATCACAACATCGAAGGGCTCACTGCCGAAACACACGCGGCTTATTGCCGGGATGCGCTCGGCATCCTGCTAAAGGAGTGCCCTGAAATTCAGGGCGTTACCATGCGCGTCCACGGTGAAAGCGGAATTCCTGAAGGGAGCTGGGATTTCTGGAAGACGCTCTTTGAAGCCTTCCCCAAAGCCGGCCGCACTATCGAAATCGATATGCATGCCAAGGGCGTAAACCAGACCATGATTGACATCGGCGTGGCCACCGGAATGCCGATCAAACTCGGCGCGAAATACTCCGCCGAACACCAGAGTCTTGGCTACAACCAGACGGACATCCGCGCGCTGGAGATCCCGAAGGCCACGCGCAGTGCCGAGCAGACTCCCTTCAGCCTCAGCAGTGGAGCGCGTTCCTTCACTCGCTATGGCTATGGCGACTTTTTCTACCAGGGCAGCAAGGCCAAGATTCTCTACCGGCTCTGGCCCGGCACGCAAAGACACCTGCTGTCTGCCGATCCTGAGATGGCCGCAGCCTACAGCCGCACATCGCATTTCTGCGGCGCAGCAGGTATCGATCTCATGGAGCCGCTGACCTTCAAAGGCCGCGAAGGCTCAGGACATGCCGGCGGCCGCTGCGCATACGGCGATGTATCTCTGAACCCGAAATACGACTACCAGAAATTCAAATACTATTACCGCGTTTGGGGCCGCAAGCTTTACAACCCCGACACGCCGCTCGAAGCCACGCGACGCGGCCTGCTCTCAACATTCGGCATCGGCGCTGAGCCAATTGAGACAGCTCTTGCCAACTCAAGCCGCATCCTGCCCCTCATCACTTCGGCACACCTGGTCTCGGCTTCTCATCACGACTGGTGGACCGAGATCAGCACCAATATGCCGATTGCACAGACGGCTACGGGCCGGCTCTTTTGGGATTCTCCTGAACCTCGTTGCTTCGAGACAGTCAGTCCACTTGATCCGCAACTCTTCTCGACAGTGGCCGAGCACGTGCAAGACCTCCTCAATAGCAATGTGAGTCCAAAGTACTCGCCTGTCGAAGTAGCTCAGTGGATCGACAACTTGATCGACGGCTCCACACAAGCCCTTTCTGCTGCGCGTACCAAGGCTCGTGGTACGAGCTCTCCCGAGTTCCGCCGCATCGAAGAAGACATCCTCATCATGAATAGCCTCGGCGGATACTACGCCGGGCAACTGCGTAGCGCCACGTACTACGAAATCTTCAAACAGACAGGCAATGCCAAAGCCGGCGAACTGGCTCTTGACCAGTACAAGAAGGCTCGCGATATATGGGCAAAGATGGCGGAGCATGCTTCGAAGGTTTACATGGCTGACATCAGCTATGGCAGCCCGCAGATTCGCCGTGGCAGTTGGATGGACCGCCTCCCCGCCATCGATGCTGACCTTGACGCGATGCAGAAGAGCCTCGCCAACCCGCCAACCACAACTGCTGCGGCAAACGCTGAGCGCGCCATCAAGGCCGCTACCACACCACCGCAACGTGTGACCGATTCCGCACACCACACTCCATTGCCTGTGTTCCACCCCGGCAAACCGCTTGCAGTGTCGCTGCAAGCGTCGCACAGTTCAACGCCCGTCGCCTCCGCTCGTTTGCACTACCGGCACGTGAATCAGGGCGAGCGCTGGCTTTCGGTCGATATGCAATCCGGAAGTGACGGTTACACGGCCAGCATCCCCGGCGACTATACCGATTCTCCTTATCCGCTCGAGTATTACTTCGAACTTCGCGGAGGTTCCGAAGCAGCGTGGTTCCACCCGGCATTCAACTCAACGTTTTCAAACCAGCCTTACTACGCGCTCGACAAACGAGAGAGTTGACAAACGCAAAACCTGAAGTGCGCAAGGTCGAAGAACGTGAAGGCTCAAGACTGAAGCCCGACCGGTACTTACCGGTCAGGCTTCTTTGATTTCGCTTGTTGAATCGAGTCGAAGCTTACCCGCTAACTGGCGCTGCAGTTTGCGTCACTGGTTGAAGAAGGCTCCCTCGCCAAAATCCCAGCCGGTAACGAGAGGGCCTATTGCGTGAACCCGCAAGACCGGGCCGAGTCGGGCGTGGAAACGTGACTCGGCCTTCCATGAGAAGGCCGGTCTCTGTCAAGTTATTTGAGGTTTGGTAAGTTCATATCTGATGTTTTCCTTTGCCCGGATAGCGGGTAATCTTTTGGCTTGCTG
>DASRLI010000046.1:0-28207 GCA_035648535.1 Occallatibacter sp.
CTTCCAGGCTTTCATTACGGCTTCAGTCCACTCAGTGTCTGGCGTGCCGGGACCCACGGCGATCTTCAGCATCTGGTCTTTAACGCGCTGCGCGGGATTCATATTGAGCACGAAGCGGCTGTACACCTTCATTTGGCTCACGTAGTAGTCGGGGGTCATGGCGCCGCCGCAATCCCAGCTCTCGTTGCCGATGCCGAGGAATCCGACTTTATAGGGCTCAGGATGGCCGTTGGCGGCTCGCTCTTTGGCAAGTGCTGTGGGCGCTGCCGCAGTCATGTATTCGAGCCACTCGGCGGCTTCCTGCGGCGTACCGGACCCGAGGTTGATGGATACATACGGTGAACTACCGATCTGCTGGATAAAATCCATAAACTCATCTGTGCCGAAGGCATTGGTATCGATGACATCGCCCCATGCCGAGTTCACAGTCGCGGGGCGCTTGTCGCGCGGGCCGATCCCCTTGCGCCAGTGATACTGGTCGGCGAAGCAGCCGCCGGGCCAGCGGACGTTGGGGACCTTGAGTTCCCTAAGTGCGGTGACGACGTCATTCCGGATCCCGCGCGTATTTGGGATGGGCGAATCCGGCCCAACCCAGATGCCTTCGTACAGCCCGTGTCCAAGATTCTCGGCAAACTGTCCGAAGAGGTTGCGATCGATCCTTGCTCCAGGCTTGGAAGCATCAATGGATAAATGGACGTTCTCCGCCGCTACGACCGGAAAAGGAAGAATCGCAGCCATGAAACCCAAAAAGAGCGGAAGCCTGCACTTCATACGATGCTCCAAAGGCCAGAGTGGCAAGTCGGAGTGAAAAGGCGAAGGAGGGAATGAAACACTCCAGCGTCGCGTTTCGACCGTTGGGTTTGAAAGTCCACTTCTGGAACTTCTTGACGGTACAGACTGGATGCAAGATCCGACAAGTCAAATAAATCGCTTTATTCAGATCGATTTTGTCGATGAGTTGTTCCCATCGGCAACGCGGTTCTGAGTTACCTTTACTTTCCGCACTCAGATCACCTCGGGTTCGCGGCTCAATCCCAGCAACTCCGCAAGCGCATAAGCTTCGGAGTTGCTTACGCTCAAGTCTCGGCAAACAAGATTCAGCCCGACTTCGCGCGTCTTGCCGACGGGCAGGGGGAGTGCCACAAAATCGCCGCTGTCGAGCTCTGACTGAATGCGGTATTTCGGCAGCCAGCCGTAACAAAGACCGCTCCTGACTGCTGAAATGGCCGATTCGATTGTGCTGACTGGGAGAACGCGCTGAGCTGGGAGCCGTGGCTGTTGTTTTAGACTTCCGGATGCCGCGCTCTCGATGCTTACCAGAATATGCGGCATCAGGTCGGATCGCGAGAGCTTGCGCCTCGTCGAGAGAAGAGGGTGGTCGCACCGAACGACTGCCATCACTTCGATCGTGAGAATCGGTTGGACGAGAAGTTCGCTCGATATGAGACCAGTCACGCAGATTTGCGCGTTGTGAAGTGAGAACTCTGAGTCGGCAGAGAGAAACGTACCCTGGCGTAACTGTAGCCTGACGCGCGGAAAACTGCGCGAAAACGCCGCTAGCACCCCAAATAGACGGTCGTCAGGAAAGATGCTATCGACAGAAATCCGGATCTCCGAAGCACCTCCCGACGCCATCACCCGAGCTCGCTGCTCAAGTTCGTGAAATCCGGCCAAATGAGGTTCCACATCCGCGAGGAGCACCCTGCCTGCCTCGGTGAGTTGCGCTTTCCTCCCATGGATTTCGAACAGCCGAACGCCCAGTTGCTCTTGCAAACGACCGATCGCATAACTGATGGTTGACTGAGACCGATTCAGCTTCTTGGCTGCTGGTCCGAAGCCCCCCAATTGTACGACCGCTTGAAGAATCTCCCAGGCATCCAGCGTTGTGTCCATGGTTCGAGGATACATCGAATAAATCGATGTACTTCATGAAAAAATCCGACTATCCTCCGAGAATCTCAAACAGCTAATATGCCGCTGTCGTGAAAACCTCGGATCCTGCGGTATCAAGTGAATCGGCCGGAATCACCTCGGTAAGCGCTTTCCTGCCCGGTTGCAGGTGGGGCCAGGGCGCAAGGGCGGAATTTCCAGGGACGGATTCAATAACAGAGAGGATTCGATGAAGAGAATTGCAGTCGCGATACTGCTACTTGCGAGCTGCTGCCACGCACAAACCGCTAATGGTTTTCATCCAGCTTCCACGAATGTGTGGGGCGCGGAATATCCTCGCGTCGACGCCAGCGGCCGAGCCGAGTTCCGTATCAAGGCCCCGAATGCCACGGCGGTAAAGCTCAACTTTTGGAGCAACCCGAAACTTGACATGGTGAAGGGCTCTGACGGGTTTTGGACCGCCGCCACTCCGCCCCTCGTGCCCGGATTCCACTACTACAATTTCGTCGTCGACGGAGTGGACGTCAACGATGCGGGAAGCCATGCCTTCTACGGAGGCGGCAGAGACGCAAGTGGCATTGAGATTCCCGAACCTGGCGCAACCTACTATCTGCCGCAGGATGTTCCGCAGGGCGCCGTTCGCGAAATCTGGTATTTCTCCAAGGTCACCGGGAGCTGGCGGCACGCCGTTCTCTATCTGCCGCCGGGCTACGACTCGCAAACAAAGATGCGCTATCCCGTGCTTTATCTTCAACACGGCGGCGGCGAAGATGAGACTGGCTGGATAAAGCAGGGCCATGCCAACTTCATCCTCGACAACCTCATCGCGAACGGAACTTCGAAACCGATGATCATCGTGATGGCGTACGGATATGCACGACGCGCCGGTCAGGTTGATCCCGACCTGACGGGAAAGTCTTTCGGATCGCCCGAGATGATGAAGGCCATGCAGGAGATGACGCAAACATTTGAAGACGATCTAACCCAGGCCTTGATTCCATACATCGACTCGAACTTCAGGACCGTCGCCGACCGTGATCATCGCGCCATGGCCGGGCTGTCGATGGGCGGTATGCAGACGTTCCAGGTCACATTCGATCACCTCGACCTCTTCTCCTACATTGGCGGATTCAGCGGCGCGGGCGGAATGGTGATGTTGAGCAGCACCGAGAAGCCAGACCTGACGACGGCATTCAACGGCGCTCTGGCCGATCCCGTGGCCTTTGCCAGGAAGGTCCACCTGCTCTGGATCGGCGTAGGAACTGAAGAACCCGCACAGATGCACGCCGGCATCGTCAAGCTGCACGATGCTTTCACGGAGGCCAGCGTCAAACACGTCTTTTACGAGTCGCCGGGCACCTCGCATGAATGGCAGACGTGGCGCCGCGACTTGAAAGATTTTGCACCGCGGCTTTTCCAGTCGGCGAGCCCACCGGCCGTTGCGGCGCGGTAAAGCCGCCGAGATGAACGCGAGATTCAAACTGTGTCGGCCTGCGTGTACCGATCGACACGCTAAATTTTCTGGACGAATAGCGCGGCCAAACAACCGTTGCCTGCGTCACCAACTTGAGGTTCAAAAATGAAGAAATGCATGACCCAGATGTTGCAAGGATTTGTCCTGGGAGCTGGATCGTTTTCCCTCCTCCTGGCCGTACAGCCCGCAGTAGCTCAAAATGCGGCCAATCCGCCGTATTTGGACACCAGTTTGACGCCTGAACAAAGGGCTGCCGACCTCGTGCACCGGATGACTCTCGCCGAGAAGGCTACGCAAATGCAGAACAATTCTGCCGCGGTGACGCGTCTCAATGTTCCCGCATACCAATGGTGGAGCGAGGCTCTCCATGGAGTCATCAACGAGGGCGTAACCGAGTATCCCGAGCCTATCGGCTTGGCTGCCACCTTCGATGCACCGGGAATTCACACCATGGCGGCCCAGATTGCCATTGAGGGACGCATCAAGCACGTGCAGAATGTACGCGAGGGACACACGGGCATCATGGGAGGCCTGGATTTCTGGTCCCCGAATCTCAACATCTTTCGCGATCCGCGCTGGGGCCGCGGTCAGGAGACCTACGGCGAAGACCCCTTCCTCACGGGCCGCATGGGCGTTGCCTACGTGACCGGATTGCAGGGAGACGATCCAAAGTATTACCTGGCCATTGCGACACCAAAGCACTATGCCGTACACAGCGGGCCGGAGCCGACGCGCCACTTTGCCGATGTGGATGTGAGCAAGCATGATGAGGTCGATACCTACACGCCAGCCTTCCGTGCGGCCGTTGTGGATGGCAAGGCCGGTTCGGTCATGTGCGCGTACAACGCCATCAATGGCGAGCCGGCATGCGCCAATGAGTTCCTGCTGCAGGACGAGTTACGCGGCAAATGGGGATTCAAGGGATATGTGGTCTCAGACTGCGACGCTGTCAGGGACGTCGCCGCCAATCATCGCTATCGGCCAACACAGGCACAAGGCGCTGCCATCTCCATCATCCGCGGCATGGACAACGAGTGCGTCACCTTTACTTCAAGGTTTGGCGAACCGGTCGAAAAAGCCTATATCGATGCGGTGCAGCAAGGCTATCTGCCGGAAAGCACTCTGGACACTGCTCTGATTCGCCTGTTTACCGCGCGGATCAAGCTCGGCTTGTTTGACCCGCCAGACATGGTTCCCTACACAAAGATCGAGGAGAAGGAACTTGACAGCGCGGAACACCGCTCGCAGGCACGCAACCTTGCCAATGAGTCCATGGTCCTGCTCAAGAACGACGGTCTGCTTCCTCTCAAACCAGGGATAAAAAACATCGTCGTCGTCGGTCCGCTTGCGGACCAGGCCAGGCCGCTGATCGGAAACTATGCCGGCCAGCCCACGCACATTGTCTCCATCCTCGACGGCCTTCATGCTGAGTTCCCAAACGCCGCCATCACGTTTGTCTCCGGAACCCAGTTCCTGCGTGCCGATGGAACGCCCGTGCCCGACAGTCTTCTCACCACTCCCGACGGCAAGCCCGGCCTCAAGGCTGACTACAACGAAGGGATGCGGAGAGGGCCACCGGTCCCTGGAACCAGCACCACGCCGATCACCAGCCGCACGGAGTCCAACGTCAATCTGACCGACAAAAACCTGCCGCCGGAGATTGCCGGCAGAAAAACCTTCGGCGTGCAATGGTCAGGATTCCTCACGCCAACCGATTCGGGCGACTTCATCCTCGGAATTCGTGCCGCGGGATTCGCAAGGCTTACCGTCGGCGGCAAACAGGTGGCAATGGCGTTCGGTGGAGGCGGCGGCGAAATCTCATCGAGCGTCGGTCGCGTTCACCTTGAGAAGGGCCGCAAGGTCGCGCTCGAGATCTCCTACGGCAGCCGAGACGGCAAGGCCCATGCGGAATTGATTTGGACGAAATACAGCAGCGGGCCGTCGCCTGAAGCCATCGCAGCGGCGAAAAATGCGGATGCCGTTATCGCCGTCGTGGGCATCACAAGTCAGCTCGAAGGAGAAGAAATGCCGGTCACCGAGCCGGGATTCCTCGGTGGCGATCGCACCAGCATCGATCTTCCCCAACCGGAAGAAGAACTGGTGGAAGCAGTGGCAGCCACCGGAAAGCCGCTGGCCGTTGTTCTCGTGAATGGGAGTGCCTTGGCTGTCAACTGGATCAACGGGCACGCCAACGCCGTTCTTGAAGCATGGTACCCCGGTGAAGAGGGCGGAGCAGCAGTAGCTGAAACACTGAGCGGCAAAAACAATCCCGCAGGAAGGCTGCCAGTTACGTTCTACACCGGCGTCGACCAGTTGCCCAACTTTGAAGATTACGGGATGGCCAACCGGACCTACCGCTACTACAACGGCAAGCCGCTTTATCCGTTCGGATACGGACTCAGCTACACGACCTTCAGCTATAGCGGGCTCAATATCCCAACGCAGGCTGTTTCTGCCGGCCAGACAGTCGGCGCCGATGCAACAGTCACCAACAGTGGCAAGGTTCCAGGCGATGAAGTCGTGCAGGTCTATCTCAAGTTTCCTGACGTCAAGGGCGCGCCTCAAATCGCACTACGCGGATTTCAGCGCGTCCATCTTGAGCCTGGCACGAGCCAGAAAGTCCATTTCGATCTGAAGCCTCGCGACTTGGGAATCGTGACTGAGGATGGGCATCCAATCATCGCTCAAGGGGATTACACCATCAACATCGGCGGAGGCCAGCCGGACACGGGAGCACCGACCGTCAATGGCAAATTCCATATTGACGGTCAGGTGGACTTACCCGAGTAGCGTTAACAAGCAACAAACTGGGCAATCATGACTCGACAATCGAAAAGGAGAATCCAGTGAACGGATTTCGCAACACAGTGGTTTTGACAATATTGGCTGCGGGACTTGCCCTGACTGCATGGGCTGCCGACTTGACCGGACAATGGACCGCAACCTTCAACACGCAGATAGGCGAGCAGCATTACACCTACACCTTTAAAGTAGACGGCGAAAAGCTCACCGGCACGGCGAAGAACGACCGCGGGACAACCGATATCACCAACGGCACGATCAAGGGCGATCAGATTTCTTTTGATGAAAGCCTGGACTTCAATGGACAGACCATTCCGATCAAGTACACGGGCACGGTCTCCGGCGACTCGATAAAGCTGCATCGCACGGTGGGCGATTTTGCTGAAGAAGACCTCGTCGCGAATCGCGTCAAGTAACTGCGGCAAGCCCAAAGGGGGATTCATGCATAGACGAGACTTCTGCAAACTGCTTGCGATCGCCGCGGCATCGGAAACTGTTCCTTCATATGGACAGACCGCACCAGAAAGCCAGCCGGTGTCGCCGGGCGGGTTCAACCGTTACACGCAGGACTACGCTCAATTTTGCGCATTGCCGCCGGAGAAGAGGGCCTTCTACAAGGTGAGCGATGGAAAAATCGTCGAGGAACGGCTGGATGAGTCCGCTTGGCAACCGTCGGCGTGGAATTATAACCCGGTAGCACAATCCGTCGCGGGCGGCCTGTGGGACGATGTGCCTTTGATGTCTCCAATCCCCGATCTTGCAGGCGATGGCCCGTTCAAACCGACCTGGGACTCGTTGCTTGAGTATGAGGCGCCGGATTGGTACCAGGATGCCAAATTCGGCATCTGGGCTCACTGGAGTCCGCAGTGTGTGGCCGAAGCCGGGGACTGGTACGCACGCAACATGTATGTCGAGGATCAGCGGCAATACAAATATCAGCTGGAACACTACGGGCCGCCGTCGCGATTCGGCTACAAGGAGCTTTGCGCCCAATGGACCCTGCTGAATTGGGACCCGGATGAGTTGATCACGCGCTACAAAAACGCCGGCGCGAGGATATTCATCGCGTTGGCCAATCACCATGACAGTTTCGACGCCTGGGATTCGAAGCATCAGCCGTGGAATGCCGCCGCGATCGGTCCCCATCGCGATGTTATCGGCACATGGGCCGCCTCGGCGCGAAAACAGGGTCTGCGGTTCGGTGTCACCGTGCATCAGGCGCGCAACTGGTGGTGGTTCCAGCCATCGCATGCCGCCGATAAGGCCGGACCGTGGGCCGGCGTTCCGTATGATGGCCGTCTCACGCAGGCGGATGGAAAGGACCAGTGGTGGCAGGGCCTCGATCCCCAGCGACTTTACGGCGTAAAGCACCCTGCCGATGCGTTGCCCGATACATCGTATGTGAAGAACTTCTACGACCGGACCCGCGATCTCATCGACCAGCACAACCCCGACCTGCTTTACTTCGACGATTCGCTGCTGCCGCTCGGCTGGGGCGGGATGAACATCGGCTCGTATTTCTACAACAACAGCGTGAAGACGCACGGCAAGTTGGAAGCCGTGTTGAACGTCAAGGATGTTCCAGACAGGCTGGCCAAAGCTGTTATCGCTGATTATGAGAGAGGGCTGACTGCGGAGATCATGAAGTTTCCCTGGCAGTCTGAAACCTGCATCGGCGCCTGGCACTATCTGCGCTTCCTCTACGAGAAACCGGGTGAATATGGCGGCTATCTGCCCCCGCGCGACGTTATCCATTGGCTTATTGACACCGTGAGCAAGAACGGCACGTTCATCCTCAATGTTCCCGGCCGGCCTGACGGAACCATTGATAGCAAGGAAATAGCGGTGCTGGATGGCATCACGGCATGGATGCAGACCAATGGTGAGGCAATCTACGAGACTCGGCCATGGAAGGTCTACGGCGAGGGCCCCAACAGCATAAAGAGCGGGTCCTTTCAGGGCGGGAGCATCAAGAAACTGGGAGAGAAAGATATTCGCTTCACGCGCAATAAGGCCAACACCGTGATCTACGCGCTGGTGCTAGGCTGGCCCGCGGAATCGTTCACTGTGCAGTCTCTGGGGCTTTCAGCTACGACAAGACCAGGCAAAGTCGCGAAGCTCGAACTTCTCGGGACCGACCAGTTGGTGAGTTGGAAGCAGCAGACGAATGCCTTGAGTGTAGAGCTTCCAAAGCTCTACAGACCAGCGGCGGATTATGCAGCTGTGCTCAAAGTGACGTTGTCCTGAGCGAGAATAGGATAGGGGCTCGTTGGTCGCCTGACCAATCCCCCGGAGCTTGATTGGATGCCAAGGCAACGGGTGCTGACACCACGTCGATTGTCGAAATCACAACTTCAAACTCCGGAGAAGTGTAAATTCATGCTTCGATCTTTCGTGCGGCACCTGTGTATTGTCGGGCTTGGTTTTTCCGCAGTCTCGTTCGCCTCACTCGCTTCCGCTCAGACAAGTCAAAACGCGTTGCGTGAGGTCGCCGCCAACGTGAAAGACACGCGCGGCTCGGTTGATCGCTTCTTCGACCTTTCAATCGGCTCCGATTATCCCGGAACGTTGATTCGGGATGACAGCCAGGCGCAGCTCAAAATTGTCACTGCCGAACTCGGTTTTCGCTACATACGATTCCACGCTATCTTCCACGATGTGCTAGGAACGGTCCGCGTTGAAAACGGAAGAACCGAGTATAACTGGGCGAAGATCGATCAGCTCTACGACGATCTGCTGGCGCGGCATATCAGACCATTTGTCGAGCTCGGCTTTACTCCAAATGTGCTGGCCACATCGCAGAACAGCATCTTCTACTGGCACGGGAATACATCACATCCAAAGCCGGATGGCTGGCATGATTTGGTGGAAACATTCACCCGACATCTGGAGGCGCGCTACGGAAAGGAAGAAGTCCGCTCCTGGTACTTCGAAGTGTGGAACGAGCCCAACCTGTCCGGCTTCTGGGAGGGCGGTGACCAGAAAGCTTACTTCGAGCTCTATGACCTGACCGCCAGGACAATCAAATCCGTCGATCCCAAGTTGCGCGTCGGTGGCCCCAGCACGGCCGGCGCAGCATGGGTTCCGGAATTTCTGGCGCATGTCAAACTCAGCGGCGCGCCAGTCGATTTTGTCACGACTCATACTTATGGCGTCCAAGGGGGCTTTCTGGATGAGAACGGAAAGAGCGATACCAGGCTCGATCCCTCTCCAGATGCGATTATCGGCGACGTGCGCCACGTGCGCGAGCAGATTTCGGCATCAACTTTCCCTGGCCTTCCGCTCTATTTCACCGAGTGGAGCACCAGCTATACGCCGCGCGATTCCGTGCACGACTCCTACATCAGCGCGGCCTACATCCTCAACAAGCTGAAAGCCAGCCAGGGGCTCTTGCAGGGTATGAGCTACTGGACGTACACCGACCTCTTCGAAGAACCGGGACCACCGACTGCTCCATTTCAAGGAGGATTCGGATTACTCAATCCTGAAGGAATCCGCAAGCCGGCCTATTTTGCGTACAAGTATTTGCATGCGCTTGATGGAGACAGCCTTGCAACGAGCGATCCGCAGGCGATGTTGTCCACAAAGGATGGAAACGTAACGGCTGTGATCTGGGACTTCGAACAGCCGGACCAGAAGGTCAGCAATCGCTCCTTTTATACGAAGGTGATTCCATCACACCCAGCGGTGCCTGTGCATCTGCGTCTCACGCACCTGGCTGCAAATGTCTCGTATCATCTTGTAGTGCATCGCACCGGGTTTCATTCCAACGACGCATACACAGCGTACATCGAACTTGGTTCACCCCAGAAACTGACTGAAGCGCAGGTCGCGCAGTTGAGCGAACTCACGCGTGATCTTCCCGAGACGGATAAGGTCGTGCGCAGCGGCGCCGATGGCACCGTAGAAGTCACACTATCGATGAACAGCAACGACATTGTTCTGGTGAAGCTGTGGCAGAACAAGGAAGCCAGATAATTGACATGCGGCGTTCCATACCGAAGAGGAGCAGATGAGCGACAGGATTCGAATAATGAACGCTAAAGGCAAAATGTACTTCTTCGTACTCCTGCTCGCTATTGTTTCTCTAGGGCGGTCCGGCCAGGCATGGGCCGCCCAAGATGCGTCTGCTCATCCAGCCTGGCCTGGACCGGGACAGCTTTTTGTGGGCGCATGTTATCAGCCCATCGACCGCTCACCTGAGCAGATCGATCAGGACATTGCCATCATGAAGCGCGCCGGCTTCAATGTGGTGCGCATGGGAGACCTGTCGTGGGATTCCTTTGAGCCATCGCAGGGCAAGTTCACCTTTGAGTGGTTCGACAGCATCATGGACAAGATGCAGGCCAATGGCATCCGGGTCATTCTTGACATTCCCGGTCTGCCCGCGCCCATCTGGCTGCATCGGGCACACCCGGGCGTCGATATCGTCGCGCAGAACGGCACGCGGCTCCCGCCTGCCGAGCGTTACATGGATAACATCAGCGACCCCGACTACGTCCGCGAGGTCGGGATTATGGCCGACGCGCTGATGAGGCGCTATGCGAATCATCCCGCGGTTATTGCCGTCGGCTATGACAACGAGATCGGGAACGGCTTCATGTCGTATTCGGAAGCCGACCGCCAGCGGTTCATTTCATGGCTCACGAAGAAGTACGGCAGCATTGACGAACTGAACAGAGCATGGGCCACGCAGAGATGGTCACGCCGCTTGAACAGCTTTGACGATGTGGACCTGCCGCTCGCCGATGGCCCTGGACCGTCGGAGCGCTACCTGGACTTACATCGCTTCTGGTCGGATGTGACCGTGGCTCGTCTGAACGAACTCGACGAAATCCGCCAGCGAGACATGCCCGGCGTTCCATCCATTTCAAACCTGTGGGACACTGCTGGCCGGCGCGGATTCGACTACCTTTCTACGTACAGGTCCTACGTCTCGTACGGGGCTGAAGGCTTTTATCCCGGCGACCCCATCAGCGGTGCATTTGGCGCGCTGATGACCAAAGGGGCACTAACAACGCCGATTTGGTTCAACGAATTTACCGCCGGTGGCGGCGGCTTTTACGGAACTCCGGGCAGAAGCTACATGTACGCCAACCTCGCACTCATGATGGGAGCTCAAGGGATTCTTGCCTGGACCTTCAACAGTCACCAGGGCGGAGAGGAACAGGCGCTCTTCGGGCTGGTGGATCACGATGGAACCCCTTCGTGGAAAGTGGATGAGTTTGCTCGGATAGCGACGGAATTCAAGCAGCTTGCCAAGTTCGGATTCCCTCGGTATACACATCCCGAAATAGCCATCGCCTATTCATTCGATTCCTTCATCGACTCTCATCCCAACGGTCCTTCCAATACAACGCGGCAATACTTCAAGCCTCCCTACACCGAGCAAGTGCAAGGCGCCTTTGAGCCATTCTTCCGCGCCAATCTCGATACCGCCATCATCAACATCGGGCATGAGAGCCTCTCACCCTACAAACTGGTCGTCGTACCTGCCGATTACGTGATGGATCCGGCGAGCGCAACGGCACTACGGGGATACGTAAACAATGGCGGCACAGTACTCATGACAGCATTCTCAGCCAAAGTGGATGAGCATGGGCAATGGTTCGACACTCCGCTGCCTGGCAGGTTGAGCGATGTCTTTGGGCTGAAGACAAATGCATTCTATGATTCGACGGTGTTGAGATTCGATCTGGATGGCAAGTCGATCTCTGGCAACTCACGCCGATACGAGGTGCTCGAGCCGTCAACGGCCACGGTGCTCGCCCGCTTCACAGATACCGCGGATCACAGCCCGGCAATCACGATTAATAGATTTGGTAAAGGCAATGCCCTCTATCTGGCGACCGAGTCCAACGATTCCACCATCGGTCCTGTGCTAGAACGCGTCCTCCGCCTTGCGGGCATCCAAGCTGGGCCTTCCACACCAGAAGGTGTTTACGCCCGTTCAGTAGATGGCCGCACTCTGTATGTGAATACGACCGAAGAAAAGAAGACCGTGCGCCTGGAGGGCAGCAAACGGGGAATGCTGACCAATCGGATTTATGAAGGCGCCATGGTTTTGGATCCACTGGCATCGGAGCTCGTCCAATGAAGAAAAGATTGCGATGTTGGCGGATTTTAGTCCGGACAGTCTCGGAACCTGAGGGCGCCCCATTCAGTTCTAGATGCGTGCATCACCGCCGAGCAGGTCTTTCAGAAACTCGATAGTCGAAGGCAGCTTGAGTACAGATCTGATGATCGCTGATGTGTATAGGAATTCACAGATTTCAAGGTGATGAGCGAGATGTAATGCTCTTCTCCCCAGTAATCTCCAGAGGTGCTGCACGCGAGACGGCAGGCTTTCTGAGATCAAATGGCAATCTGTTTAACGTCGCGATTACACGAGCTCGCGGGGTGTTGCACGTGGTATGGCGACTGGTATGCGCGCAACATGTACGTGGAGGGGTCGGAACAGTACAGGTACCACGTGGAAACCTACGGCCATCCCTCCAAAGTCGGCTACAAAGACATCGTGGAAAACTGGAAGGCCGCCAAGTGGGACCCCGATCACTTAATGAGTCTCTATAAAAAGGCAGGCGCAAAGTACTTCTTCAGCATGGGTGTGCATCACGATAACTTCGATCTTTGGAACTCGAAGTACACGCGTTGGAACGCTGTAACCATGGGACCGAAGCGCGATATCCTCGGCGATTGGCAAAAAGCGGCACATAAACAAGGGCTGAGATTTGGAGTGAGCGAGCACTTGTGGATAAGTTACAAGTGGTTTGCCACAAGCCATGGGGCCGACAAGGCCGGGCCGATGGCGGGCGTTCCTTATGACGGTGCGGATCCGAAGTATGCGGATTTGTATCACGATGCCGATTGCGCGCGCGTGATCGAGAAACTGGACTGGAACGACGACGATATTCCTGAGTCGTGGAAGCGCCACTATCTTGATCGCATGACGGACCTGATCGACAAGTACAAGCCAGATCTTCTCTACACTGACGGGCACCTGCCGTTCGAGGACTACGGATTGAAGATGGTGGCGCATCTCTACAACGCGAATGCGCAGTTGCATGGCGGCTCGACGGAAGCGGTTTACACAAGCAAAACCGCTACGGACTGCGCTGTTGGCACATGCCTGCTGGATCACGAGCGCGGAGTGGCGGATGGGATTGCCGCTAATCCTTGGCAGACCGATACCTGCATCGGGCAGTGGCACTACAAGCGGGGACAGAAGTACAAGACGCCCAAGAAGGTGATCGATCTGCTGACGGACATTGTGAGCAAGAACGGCAACCTGCTGCTGAATTTCCCGTTGCCGAATTCGGGAGAACTCGATTTTGAAGAGATGGAAGTGCTAGAAGGAATTACCGCATGGATGCAGGTGAACAGCGAAGGCATTTACTCATCGCGCCCTTGGAAGATCTACGGTGAAGGACCCTCTACTCAGGTCAAGATCGTTAGCGGCAATTTTAACGAAGACAAGCAGAATGACCTTACCGCCGAAGATGTCCGCTTCACCGCGAAGGGCAAGACGGTCTACGCATTCGTCCAGGGACTGCCCGAGAAGGAAGCCGTTGTGAAAGCTCTTGGCCTTGCGAGTCCGCAAGAGCCTGGCAAGATCCAAAAAGTGGAATTACTGGGCTACAACGGCGCGCTGAACTGGAAGCAGGAAGATGGTGCATTAAAAGTCCAGATGCCGCCGGACAAACTTTCCGATATTGGCATTGCGCTTAAGGTTGAGCTGGCGTAGCCGAAGTATCTTCGGGGATATTCACAGTGTCTCCCAGTGATGACTGACTGACCTGCACCCGGAAAACTCAACCAGTCAAAACTGGAGTTCTCACCAGCTTATTTCATCCCCTCCAGGTAAGGGGCTACCCTCGCACTGCTACGATGATCGGTGGTTTCCCTACCAGCAATAAGTGGCCACGATGTCGGGAGCGCTGGGAAGCTGGTTAATGACGGTAGTATGCAAAACGATCTGTACATTCTTACTCTCCCAGCCCTTGGGAAGGGACTTCACGAGTGCCGATACGGATTGCGGATTGGTGAGGAATTCGGCAGCGGCACGCGTTCCTGCATGTCCAATTCCCGCGGCTGTGATGACAGACGTACCGGTCTTGGAGTTCAAGACTCGGGATACGATCGCATAGTCCTCTGTAAAGTCGTTATTCGTAGACCACCGCTTTTGAGAACCTGTGCGGTCCACGATTCCGTTACGCCCATCAAACACATAACGGAGATTCTCCGTCATGGTGATTGTCCATGAATTGTTATGCGCGCCAATCAGGATTGTGGGGTTTTCGCGAAGGTCGCCGAACGCTACGTCGCTGCCAAAGCGAATGTCGAATTGCTTGTCGCGCTGCACCAGCATCGCCACGATCTTTGTTGTTGCAGCGACATCGCCGATGGTAACGTAGGTATCCTTTGCGGGATACAGATCCTGAATGTCGAGTTTGGTGCCCGGAGGCAACGGGATATAGGATTCCAGGCCCATTGCCTCAGATTGGCTCCGCCGGTGTTGCTCGAAATACGCATCCAGATAAGAGGTAGACAATTCATAGACAGCATTGCTGCCAATATAGATCAGGATCGGATTGGAATGATCCAGAATAGGCGCCCAGAAGCGACCAAAGGCGCGCTCATCCGAAAATGAGAAGTAGTGCTGTGCTGCCCAGGCCAGCAAAACTACTGCGACGGAAATAGCAACCCACGATCCGTGACCGAGGAACCTTCGAGTTGGGGACGGAGATTCGGGTGGAGCAATTTCAGTAGAAGTGAACGGGGTTACCGATTCGGCATGGATCTGGTTTTCTTCGGGCCCGGGTTGCGGAGCGGGCTGCGAATGAACCGGACTCCTTTGAGCCCATTCGAAGATGGCCCTGAAAGATCCGGAGGGGATGCTGATCCGGACGGCTCCTTCAGGCGCTGTTTGATAGTAGACTGCGAGGCGCTTCCTGACCTCTGCCGCGCGTGCGCGAACGATCGGATCAACATTCGTGTCGTAATCTGGGCGTCTATCAAAAACATTCGCCCCGATGACCCGCTCCTTGAGCATCTCCATGCGGTCTGCAAGACTCTGATCGACTATGTACTGCAATAGCTCTTGAGACTGTTTACTGGAGTGAAAGGGGGTACTTTGAAAGATCGCAGACAACGTCTTACGTACTTCAGCCGCTGGGACCGTGCCTGAAACCTTTTGTCGGTCAGCAGATTCGACTTTCTCAGCGGTGAACTCCATAGACGGCCTCGAATTCTCGCCTCGCACACGTACTGTACCCCCCCCGGAACTCCATTGACAAGAGCAATTTCCAAGGAAAAATCAAGGACAGTACCATACAGCACCTTGTCACGACATTCTCAGTTATCGTTAACTTGCGCTCGAATTAAACCTAACGCCAGCGTGCGTTCCCAGTCAAGTTAACGTTTACATGCTCAGGTCAACGGGGCAGGAGATTGGTCGCTTCATCTGTGAATTCGATCGACCAGAAAGTCTCGTTTTCGTGATTCCGGGTCCTCTTGGTTGAAGAGGGCTTGTCAACAAGAATTTGCAACGTCAAGGAAATCGTCTCGGGAGGCAAAATGACAAAGTTACGTCTCGTACACCTGGCAGTCTTGTTGGCCATTATGAGCCTAGGACTGACATTCGTTTCGAAACTTCATGCTCAATCGAAGAGCAACACAGCGTCACTGTCGGGGACAGTTGGCGACCCTTCCGGGGCCAGAATCCCAAAAGCGACGGTGAGGCTCACCAACCCGGAAAATGGAATCATCCGAAACGACGCCACGACCGCGACAGGCGAGTTCTCGTTCGCTTTCCTGCCTCAGGGCACCTATGTCATCGAGGTCAGCGCCCCGGGATTCAAGACATCCCGACAGACCGGAGTCGCCCTCACTGCGGGTGATTCGTTGACACTTGGGATCAGCCTGACGATCGGCGCGACCGAGCAGGTCTCAGTCAACGAAAGTGGGCCGCTGCTTCAAACGGAGAACCCGAGCATCAGCACCCAACTCGCGAGCAAACAAATTGAGGAACTTCCGCTCAACCTCAGAAATGTGCTCACCTTTGCCACGCTGGATTCCGCTGTGAACGTGCAGGGCGACCGGCAATTGCTAGGGGCGGGTGGGAGTGAAGACACGGCGGACCAGGATTACTCCTTCCTGAATTTTGGAGGCGGCTACTTCGGAACCAACCTGTTCCTTCTGGAGGGCGGCTATGATGTGGCCCAGGGCTGGGGAGGAATCTTGTATGTGCCCGCCCCTGAGGACACGGACCAGGTCAAAGTAACCAGCTACTCGTTTTCAGCCGAATACGGATTGAGCACCGGCAATGTGATCAGCCTTACTACCAAGGCCGGCACTCACGACTACCATTTCCTTGCCGACGAATACATGCGCAACCAGGCCTTGGATGCGAACCTTTATTTCAACAATCTGCACGGCAACCCCCGGCCTACGGACCATCGCAATCAGTTTGGATTCGCCGGCGGCGGACCGTTGTATATCCCGGGCATCTATAAGCAGCGGGACAAGACCTTCTTTTTCGCGCACTATGAGGGATTGCGGCTCAACGGGGGCCTCAGCTATAGCGCACAGGTGCCAACCACCGCACAACTGGGGGGCGACTTCTCTTCGCAGCTGACAAGCACGTCATTGGGTACAGATTGCCTGGGCCGGACCATCTTTTCCGGGGCGATCTACAATCCCTACTCATTAAGCAACTGCCCAAGTGGAGGAGTGGTCCGCAATCCCTATCCGGGAAACATAATTCCGGCGAGCGGGCCCGGGTCGATCGACCCTCTGGCGAAGAAATTTGCCACAGGAAACTACTGGCCGGCGCCAAAGAATCCAAGCGGTGGATTCAACTTCAACACCACGGCGAGTGCGCCGACGACTTCAAACGAGTGGGGATTTCGCATAGACCATAACATCAACGCGAATAATCGCATCTATGGGCAGTTCTCGAATAAGCACGAGGGAAAGGTTCAGACCGGGGCATTTTACGGCCCGAACGATGTCGCGGGGCCGTATGTATTCGACCCGAACAATCGCATGTTTGGAGTTTTGGGCTATTCTCACGTCTTCTCGTCAAATCTCGTCCTGACCAGCAGCTTATTCTTCATCCGGAATCCGGGGGGAAACAATGTCCAGGGCTTCCCGTTCAAGCCCTCGACGCTCGGGCTGCCGGGTCTGCTTGATTCGTGGACACCGCAGTTTCCGCAGGTTCAGTTTGGGAACACCTTCAGCGGGAGTTTCTATGCTCCGCTGGGAGCGACACAAAACTCAGGCGAGGCCAGCTTCCCGCAAAACAACGGCAGCCTGACCATCGACGTGAACAGGAATTTCAAAGCGCATTCGCTTTCGATCGGCTATATGGGCGTTTGGCAGACAGACGACGGCGGCAGACTCGTTCCGACTGTATTCAATTTCTCAAACACCATGACGGCTGGTCCCAACCCGACAAACATTACGCCCAATACCGGAGACGGGTTGGCCTCCTTCATGGCCGGAGCCGGCAACGCCGGGGCCGGCTCAGCAGGCTCAACTGGGTTTAACGCATTTCCGGCGCCGACGTATTACATGCATGGGATGTACGTGCAGGACGATTGGAAAGCGAACCAGAAGCTTACCTTGAACCTAGGTTTCCGGTACGATCTGCAGATGCCGGTGACAGCCCGGCATAACCAGCAGGCGTATTTTGATTTCCACGCCCTCAATCCGATCAGCGCGGCGACGGGGATTCCGGTCTATGGGGCAATCGTCTTCAATTCTCCCGGGAACCGCGGTCTCTACCGAAAGAATTTGAATGACCTTGCTCCCCGCATTGGCTTTGCGTACAATGTGATGCCGAAGCTGGTTGTGCGTGGCGGCTATGGCTTGTATTTCGCAAGAAACTTCTACGGCGGCAATGGACCGGATCCGGGATATTCGACAGCGACAAGTTGGACTTCTTCGGCCGATGGCATCAACGTGATTTCACCCCTTGCACAGGCATTCCAATCGGGGCTTGTACCGGTTACTGGGAATAAACTCGGAGGGCTGACAAACGTAGGTCAGGGCGGTGGTGGCGTGAATCCGTATCGGCCCGATCCGTTAAATCAGCAGTTCAGTTTTGGATTCCAATACGCCGTCACGAACAACGACGTGCTGGATGTCAATTACGTCGGCAGCCGCGGAAGGCGAATCATCCTTGGCGGCATGAACTACGGCCAACTGGATCCAAAGTATCTCTCCATGGGCACAGCGCTGAGCAATCCATTGCCTAATCCGTATGCGGCGGCTTTGAGTAACCTTGGACTCCCCGCGATGAGCTGCCCGTATACAGTGGCGCAATCGTTGATGCCGTTTCCGGAGTTCTGCGGCGGTGTCAATGCCTCGAGTGAACCGATCGGAGTCAACAACTACAACGCGTTGCAGGCAAGCTTCAAGCATCGCTTCAGCGCGGGGCTGCTCTTCACGGCCTCCTACACCTTCTCGAAGTTTCTCTCCGATGTGGGTGGTCCGGAAGAATGGGGTTCGATCAACGGCGACCAGGGCGGCGCGGGTATCCGCAACTTCTACAACCTGAAAGCGGATTGGTCGGTGGACGGCACCGATATCCCCGAATCTCTGGTTTTGAACTATGTGTATGAATTGCCGATCGGCCGGGGCAAGCAGTTCGGCAGCGGAATGAACAGGGCTGCAGACGTAGTTGTGGGTGGCTGGCAGGTGACGGGAATTACGTCCGTCCAAAGCGGTTTCCCATTGTCGATCGGCCCCAACGGAAACGGCGCGAGTGTTTACGGCGGGAACCAGCATGCCGATTTGACTGGGGCTGCCTTTAAGACCGGTACCTGCGGCAAGGGCACCCCTACTAACCCCTCCATCCCGGTGGGATCGAAGTATTGCTTCTTCAACCCAGCGGCCTTCAAGGCGCCGGCGTCCTACACCTTCGGCGCAGCTCCTCGCTACTTTTCCAATCTGAGGGCTCCGGGGTATGTGAACCAGGATCTCACGCTCGCAAAGTGGTTCAACCTCGGGGACAAATTCCGCCTGCAATTCGCTGTGCAAATGTTCAACGCTTTCAACCACGCCAATTTCGGCATTCCGGATTCCGGCGTAGGAGATGGGACCATGGGCGAGAGTTCATCTACCCAGGGAGCGAGACAGATGCAGGGTGTGCTGAAAATAACCTATTAGTGTCTCTCTCTATGCAAAGGACCTTACTTGCTCTCTGCCTCACGATCGCGTTCACGAATCCAGCCGTGAACGCGGTCGGAGGTGCGCAAGAGCCCGCGCAAACTCTTCAACCCCTCCTGGCCGACGCCCAGGCGGCCCAGTCCAAAGGGGATTTTCATGCCGCGGCGGATGCTTATCGGAAGGCAACCGAGCTTGAACCCTCGATTCCGGAATTGTGGGCCAATCTTGGCCTCATGGATCACCAAACGGGGAATTCATCTGAAGCGATTGAAAGCTTCAAAGAAGCGGCCCAACTGAACTCGTCTCTTTTTGTTCCGCAGCTTTTTCTGGGCATCGAGTACCTCAACGGAAAGAATCCAGACGCTGCGCTGCCTTATTTGAAACGTGCTGGCATGATCAAGCCGGGGGATTTGCAGGCTGCGCTTTTCTTGGGCAAAGCGTATTCCATGCTGGATCGTGGCAGTCAGGCCGCCGATTCCTTTTGGAAAGCAACTGAGATCGCTCCAAGCAACGGAAATGCATGGATCGGCCTCGGAACTGCGTATCTGCAGCAGGTGGAAACCGACGCGCGCCTTATGACTTCGACCTACAAACACTCGTCGTACGTCGCCCTGCGGACCGCGGAGACCCTTGCCGAAGAAGGCAAGTTGGTTGATGCAGAGAAAGCATACAAGGTTGCGATCGCATTCGCATTACCGGCGCCGTGTGCTCACGCTGAGTTCGGGATCACGTTGCTCCGCGAAAAGAGGATTGCTGAAGCGCGCGAGCAATTTGAAGCTGAGACTCGGGCAGAAGGACACTGCGGACTAGCGGCGCTCGGAAATGCTGTCGCGGCTGCAGCGACAGGGCAAACGGAGGTTGCCATCAAAGCGCTCGGCGCGGTTGCTGCGAACAATTCCGGATTCATTGAATCAAATCTGTATCTGTTCCGCGACGCTTTATCGGCAGACGAGGCGCGATCGATCGTCGAACTGGCAAGGAAGCAGCAGAGCGAAAGAGGATCTTCAATCGATCTCGGTACTGTAATTGAGCAGGCGCTTTTTTCTGATTTGCCGCCTGCGGCGGGAATCGATGAGGTGGAAACGACTCAAGCGCCGCGAAGGGCGCCGGCGGAAGCACGGGTCCTTCACGTTTCTGGGATGAATGCTGCCTGCGATCATGCCCTGAAGCCAACGCTGGAAGAGTTGGACAGCGCGCAACAACAACTGCTTGCATCCTGCGCGTTTTACACGGGCGATTTCCTCACGGTCTCAAAGATTGCTGAAAGGCAGAAAGCGAATCCTGAGACCCTGGCGCAGGGATTGTACTGGGAGACCAAGGCCGATCAGAAACTGGCGATTGCGACGCTGACGCGGGCCGGCGAGATTGACCCCGACTCGCCGCGGATGCATATGCTGACGGGAGATGTGCTTCGCCAGAAGCGGCACTGGAGCGACGCAGAGTCGGAATATCGGAAAGCACTTGCCATCGATCCCACGAGCCACGGAGCGCTGCTGAGCCTTGGGATTGTGCTGTTCACCGAACTGAAGACCGAAGAAGCCTTCACGATTGCCAAGTCACTGCTCGCGGAGGCACCGGAAGATCCTGCGGCGAATCTGCTTGCCGGAGAGATGCTGGTGCAGGAGCACAAGTTCCAAGAGGCTGAACCATACCTTACCCATTGTCAGAACCTCGATCTTGAGTTCGTTCCGCATCTTCATGTTCTGCTTGGGCAGGTGTATGCGGAAACGAATAGGATTCCGGAGGCCATCTCGGAGTACAAGCAGGGCCTGGTGGGCGATGAGAATGGCAGCATCCACTTCCAACTCGCACGTCTCTATCAGAAAACCGGGGATACAAAGACAGCGGCAGAAGCTTTTCAGGCTTCGCAGCGGTTGCGCAAGCAGTGGGACGACCGCGCAAGCGTCGTCCTTCAACAGTCGGCAACAGACATAAGGCATCAGTAGGGCTTCACAGGAATGTGAGCGGAGGATTCCTTCAATAAGAGATGTTCAGGATCGATTGCAGAAGTGAACAAGCTTGCTTGCGGGGGATCAAAGCGTCATCTGGCAAGGCCGTACATCCCATCTTGATTCGGTCAGTTCGAAACTGACACGGGAGTTCATTTTGATCTCATCAGGTTTTATGAGAGTCGCACTTGTGGCCGCAGCGCTCGGTGTCTCGAGCACAACACTCACTTTTTGCGCCAGCAGCGAGGTACAGACATTCGAACGAAACGCCAATGGCGCAACTCTCTATTCAGAGAGCGGGGCCTTGCGCGTTTCCGTGTGCTCGGATCGGATTGTCCATGTCGTTGCCAGCCCGGTGCGAGAGATTCCGGTAGCGATTGTCCCGGCGGTGATTGGCGAATGCAACGACAGTCAATTCATAATCGAGTCGAACAAGTCGAAGATCTCCGTTCGCACTGCCGCGCTCGAGGTGAGCATCGACCGCGCCACAGGGGTTGTCCGTTTCCTCTCAGCTGACGGAAAGACAATATTGAGCGAGCCAGCAAGCGGAGGAAGAAAACTGACTCCGGAAACGATTCAAGGCGTCTCCACATTCCAGGTGCAGCAGGTGTTTCTGTCGCCCGCCGATGAGGCGCTCTACGGTCTCGGCCAGCACCAGGAGGGAATCTTCAATCTGCGAGAGCTTCCGCTTCGCCTGCAGCAAGCCAATACAAATATTTCTGTGCCGGTGTTGTTGTCGACCAAAGGCTATGGGTTACTTTGGAACAACGCGTCGTTGACGGACTTCAATGTGGCCGACGAACCGATTACATTGAATGCTGCGACAGGCGAAGGGACATTCAGAACAGGTGCGGCGGGAGAATATGGATTTCTGCTGACCGGAAACCGAAGAAGCCGGCTTCGCCTTTCTGTCGACACCAAGGCGGTCATTGACATCAACAATATGTGGGTCGCCGATTCTGCCAGCGCCAAGATCAGCCTGAAGGCAGATTCGGAGTACAAGATTTCGGCTCAAACGGGCGGCGATACCAAACTCTTTGCGCGTCCTCCTTCCGCGACTACTGTGTTTCGTTCCGAGGCTGGCGGAGCGGTGGACTACTACTTCTTCTACGGGCCGGAACTGAACAGGGTAATTTCAGAGTATCGCCAGATGACCGGCGCTGCTCCACTGCTACCTCGATGGGCATACGGTTTTTGGCAGTGCAGGGAGCGGTACTCAAGCCAACAGCAGATTCTGGATACGGCCGCGGAGTTTCGCACTCGCAAGATTCCAGTCGATGTGATTGTTCAGGATTGGCAGTATTGGGGCAAGTATGGCTGGAATGCGATGCGCTTCGATGAACAGTATTACCCTGAGCCGGCGCAGTTGATGACCGAATTGCACAAAGAGAATCTTCACCTTGTGGCTTCAGTGTGGGCGAAGTTTGGAACCGAGACAACCGTCGATCAGGATATGAAGAAAGGGCACCTGCTGCTGGCGTCAACTGATAACACCCGGGAACCCGGAGAGGCGCAAGCAAAAGAGGATTGGGCTGACCTGTTCAATCCGAAGGCGCAGGAGTTGTTTTGGTCTGAATTGAATCGCGGACTGTTTCGCGATGGAATGGACGGATGGTGGCTGGATGCTTCGGAACCAGAGGGCGATCCACTCAAAGGCGTGCCAACATTTCTCGGTCCAGGAGAACTTGTGCGCAACGCGTATCCGTTGTATGAAACCACGGCGGTTTACAAAGGACAGCGCGCGGCCAACGACCAGAAGCGTGTCGTGATCCTGACGAGATCTGCGTTCTCTGGTCAGCAACGCAATGGAACTATCTCCTGGTCAGGTGATGTCTCGGCGGACTGGGACACATTGCGCAGGCAGATCCCCGCAGGGTTGAGCTTCAGCATGTCGGGGCTTCCCTACTGGACGACGGACATTGGCGGTTTTTTTCGTCCCAACGATCAGTACACTTCAGACGACTATCACGAGCTACTGATTCGTTGGTTTGAGTTCGGCACTTTCAGCCCGATCTTCCGCGTTCACGGTTATCGCTCCGAAACCGAAATGTGGAAGTATGGTCCGGACGTCGAACAGGAACTTCGGAAGTTCGACACGCTTCGCTATCGGCTCCTACCCTATATCTACTCGCAGGCGTGGGATGTTACTGAGAAGGGCGGCACCATAATGCGCGCACTGCCATTGGAATATCCCGACGACGCGAGTGTTCGCGAAATCCAGGATCAGTTTCTGTTTGGGCCGTCACTCTTGGTAAGTCCGGTCGTGGATAAAGGCGCCAGGGAACGTGGTTTATGGTTACCGGCGGCCGATAATTGGGTGGACTTCTGGACCGGGCAACGTCATCAGGGAGGAGAGAGGATAAAGGCAGAGGCACCAATTTCACAGATTCCAATCCATGTGAAGGAAGGCAGCATTGTGGTTCTCGGGCCAGCCGTACAATCGACGGCAGACTCCGAGGATCCGCTGGAGATCCGGATCTATCCGGGACGCGACGCGGATTTCACTTTCTATCAAGATCAGGGAGACGGTTACTCCTACGAGAGTGGACAGCGCGCAACGATTTCGATGCATTGGGACGATCGCCACCAGATCCTAATTGTCGGGACTACGAATGGAAGTTTTCCCAACATGCCGAAGCAGCACACCCTACGGATCGTAAAGGTTCATTCTGGCCACGGCGTGGGTGTTGCCCCTGAACTGAACGCCGACCGGGTGGTGGAATACGAGGGACAGCGCATCGCTGTGGAACTTCGCGACTCGAACAGGGCCTCGACGTCCGCAACACCCACGCAGTGATGTTGGATGGGGAATAGCGACGAACTCAATTTGGAATTGCCGGAACTCAAGAGCAGACGCGCATTGAAACGCTCGTTCCCTGGTTGACGGAATTCGCATCCACTGGAGGCGATGGAGGCAAGCAGCTTCCCGCGAAAATCCGGAAACACGGAGCAGCTCAATATTTGGAAATGGCCGTTGTCCGAAAGATGCATAGACGGTGTATGCGAGGGATTGAATCAATGAACCGCAGGGAATTTCTGACCAGTGGGATATCTACGATCGCATTGTCTCGGATGGCGAAGGCAATCGAACCTCAAGCGATTTGGACTGAGGCCGCCAAACTTGTGGGCGGGGCGACGAAGAAAGCCGATCATGAAGCCTTAGCAGGTTATCTGGTCAGTTTGACCCAACCAGGCCAGTGTGTCGCATTTTCCGGCATGCAGGCGGGCAGCAAATTGGCGATTCGTTACGCATCAATATCGGTGGGCACGATCAGTGTCGCGGTCAATGACGAGCCGGCTGGCAAGGTGAACGTTCATTCTTCGGGATCACTCACCGGTTCGTATTTGAATGCCATGGTAGATCTGGCGATACCTGCGGGCGCCACGGTGACCATCAGTCTGGCGCCCAACGACGTCGGGGTGAATATCGATCGGATCGCTGTTGGAGGTGAGCTGGATTTGCCGCCGGACATATGGAATCTGCCGCCGTTAACGGTTGCGGCAGGTCCGTACTCCGCGGACTGGAAAGCCCTCGGTCGGGCCTATACGGCTCCAGCGTGGTGGCGCGATGCGAAGTTTGGCGCATGGTCGCACTGGGATCCGCAATCCATGCCTGAGCAGGGCGATTGGTATGCACGCGGAATGTATATGGAAGGCAAACCGCAATATGAGTTCCACCTCAAACAATTCGGCCATCCGTCCGAATTCGGTTACAAGGATATCTGCCGCAACTGGGTAATCGACCGATGGCACCCTGAGGAGTTGATGAATCTGTATGTCGAGATGGGCGCCCGATACTTCATGGCAATGGGCTGTCATCACGACAACTTCGACTGCTTCGACTCAAAATATCAGCCGTGGAATTCGGTACATGTCGGCCCCAAGGTGGACATCGTCGGTACGTGGGAGAAAGTGGCGCGAAAGCACGGGATGCGTTTCGGCATCGGTTTTCATGACACTCCAGCCCGAACCTGGGGCCAGTTTATGCCGGTGCGTTACACCAGCGATAAGGCGGGGCCCATGAAGGGCGTGCACTACGATGCCCTTCAAACAGTTCTAGATGGGAAAGAAAAATGGTGGGAGGGCATGGACCCGGTCAATCTTTATGGCCCGGCCCACAATTCGCAGGATCCATTGCATTCGCCGTTCTCCAACCAATTCATGTGTCGAGTCGATGATGCCATCACCAAGTACCACCCCGATGTTATCTACTTTGACGAACACGCGGGTGATTCGCAGGTGGATTTGCGCGTGCAAATGGGGCTAGGTTTTCTCGCCCCGCCGCTTATCGCGAATTACTACAACAAATCTTTGCAGTGGAACGATGGGAAGATGGAAGCAGTCGTCAACCTCAAAGGTGTGGGTGGGCGTTACAACAGCTTCCAGGACCACCCTGAACTACTTCCCGACGTTGACCGTTCCTTGGTAAAGAGCACCGAAGCAATCATCGAACCGGAGATTATGGCCTATCCGTTCCAGACCGAAACTAGCGTCTCGGATTGGCATTACAGAACTGGACAAAAGTACCTGGATGCCCAGAGTGTTATCAATTCGTTAATGCAGAACGTGTGCCGCAACGGAACTATGCTGCTCAACCTAACTCAGCATGGTCGCGGCGATCTCGATCCCGAAGTGGTTCGCACCGCCAAAGACGTCGGCGCGTGGTTAAAGCTGAATGGCGAAGCGGTCTATGGCTCACGTCCGTTTGAGGTCTATGGCGAAAGTGGAGTTTGTTATACACGCAACAAAGGCAATGTCTATGCCACACTCCTGGATTGGAGCGGCGGCCCGGTCACTCTCAAAGCCCTCCGTGCCGGCGGAGCGACTCTGGGCAAGATTTCAAAAGTTGAACTGCTTGATTCCGACATTCCGCTTGCGTTCGTTCAAGATGATATGGGATTGACGGTCACCCTCGGCGCAACCCCGCAACCGCTTCCGGGAATCACCAGCCAATCGCTGGCATCTGTGTGCCGGATCTTGCGTATAAGACACGACAAAGGCTGGATCAATGATGACGATCTCGATGTGGTGTCTCACGGATGGCTTCGACGCTGCAACCTGGGAACCGGCGACTACAACAACGACCTTACCACCAGCGACACGCCCGGTGATGTTTGGAGTTGTTCATTTACCGGCAGCAGCATGTCGGTCATCGCCCCGAAAGAAACAGGAGCCGGAAAGATCGAGGTTCAGATTGACGGCCATACCCTCACCACGGTGGACCTGTCAACGACAGGTGTACGTCAAGCCCAGCAGAGAGTTTGTGAAGTGACGGATCTGACTCTCGGTAAACACTCCATTGCCATTATCAATAGGGGTCCGAGACAGGTGGCAGTGGATGCTCTGGTCGTGCATTGACCCTGCCAATTCATGAACACAAACTGCTTGTAATTCCTATTTGGTGGAAGAATGGCTACTACGATGAAAGACATCGCGCTTGACCTTGGGGTGTCGGTGGTCACGGTTTCCAAGGTTCTGCGGAATCATCAGGACATCGGCGATGAAACCCGGAGACGGGTTTTGGACAGGGTGAGGGAGCTTAACTACACTCCAAATTTGGCCGCGCGCGGGTTGGTAACTGGAAAGACTTATCTTATTGGACTCGTTGTACCCGATCTATTGCACCCGTACTTCGCCGAGATAGCGAAATCGCTCGCTCACGTATTTCAGAAAAAGGGCTATTGCCTGATGATCTCCACATCGGAGGAAGATCCGAAATTGGAGGAACGTGAAATTAATCGTTTCTTGGGACAAAGGTTGGACGCACTGATCATCGCTTCGTCCCGCTTCGATTCCGCAATTTTTGAGCGAATCCAACACCAAGGCCCGCCTTTAGTCATGATCGATCGCCGCTTTCCTAGTCTCAATGCCAACTATGTGGGCGTCGATGACGAAGCCGTTGGGAGACTCGCAACGGGGCATCTTATTAACATGGGGTGCAAGAGAATTGCGCATTTACGTGGGCCAGAGAATAGTCCTGGCAAGGGGCGTCTCGAGGGATACTTGAATGCATTGGCCAAGAACAGGATGATGTCTTTAGGAGGCTATATTTCCTCGCCGTGTTTGGTGGACGTGAAGAGCAAAGAGAGCGGTGCTGAGTTGATGAAGAAATTGCTTGAGCTTAAGCCGCGCCCCGACGGGGTATTCTGCTACAACGATCCACTTGCGATGGGGGCGATTCACACAATTCTTGATGCGGGGTTGAAAATTCCGGGGGATGTAGCTGTCATTGGCTCCGGGAATCTTCATTATGATTCGGAACTCAGTGTTCCGCTATCGAGCATTGACCAACAGACCGAGTTGATCGGCAAGCGCGCGGCGCGTTTGACCTTGTCACTCTTGGAGTCCGGAATGCACCAACGTCCGAAGGATATCATGCTTGAGCCTCAGCTTGTAGTCCGCGCTTCAAGCGATAGAACGCGGAGCGGCTCGCCAAGCGTCTAAGGAGTTTTGGACAAGTCAATAACGAGTGTCGTCCTCCGCCAAAAATTAGATCCGGGCGATATGAGGGAGCCTCTTAACTGTTAAGAGAATTACGAAGACGCCTATCGGTCCGGGCGTCCATACAGCTACTTCCGGCCAGATTTCAACTGTGTTTTGTTTGATATAACGCATTCATGCGGCGATTGCTGAGGCTTTTGTTCGGCCTGTTCATTCGGTTGATTTATTGGCTCTGGTGCAAATAGCCATTACAGCCGAGTGTCGGCGGTAAAGTGATGTTGTGTTTTACGCGGCGAGCACGGCATTCCAGATCGCGGGCACAGCTTGGTCTCTGATCCTCAGTCGGCTTAAGGCGAATTGATTTTTGTGAATACGGCGGAGTAGTTCCACGCCAGCGAGCGTAACAACGGCCGACTCGAAGTTCTTGAAGCCGAGCATAGGTCGGGTTCTGGACTTGACGCCGCGGTGATCCTGCTCG
>DASRLI010000047.1:0-4462 GCA_035648535.1 Occallatibacter sp.
CTATAAGCTTCAGGCGTACTACAACGCCAAGGTACCCCCGCCAGCTGATTGGGAGACTGTGTGGCTAGAGGAATGCGACAAGCTGTATCAATTGGCTGAGGGCAAAAATGCTCACATCCCCGGGATGTTCATGCTCAATGATTTGCTGATGCTCAGTCAGGTGAGACACGCGACCAAGTACACCACACCGGCATCCATCGCCGCTCATCTCCCCGAACTGGCCGAGGAAGCGCTTGCGCTCCGCACCAGCGGGGAGTTCAACACTGTAGTGTTCGATGAATTCCACCGGGTGGTGACCCTCGACATACCCAAGCAGAAAGAACCGGAGCGCACCGCCGAGCAGATTGAGAGGCAGCAAGCCGATGAAAACAAAACGAACGCGAAGCTGGTGAAAGACTGGCAGAAATGGCTGGAGGAAAATAAACTCCGCGTCTGCGCCTGACCCGCAACTTAAACTCAAGCCTGACAGCACCGCCGTCCTTCTCTTCCACGCCTGGACAAGGTAGACCGGCTTAGACCAAATCGCAGCGAGGAAAGTCATGTCCGCCGATGAACCTTTGCCCTAACGGCACATTTCAACGAGTGCCGGATTCATCACAGCGCCGTCGCAGGCCGTGAAGCCGCCGCGCCTTGCTGAGGCACATGCCGCGATCGAATGCCGCGAGTTTACAACTATCGAGATCGGCCGCTCCAGGATCATCTTGGGGCGTGTTGTCGCAATTTACGTTGAGGACAGGTTCGTGGATCCGGTGGGGCTATACATCAAAGCCGACGAGTTGCATGCCATCGGCCGCATGAACGGGCTGGGAAACTATATACGTACGCGTGATGCATTCATGACGATTCCACGCATCCCGTATGAGGAATGGAAGAGCGGGAAGCGATAAACAATCGAGCCGGCAGAGAGCGACAGCTGTTCTGCTTTGAGGCAATGCTTCGGCTGGGAGAAGTTGGGGGCTTTTGCCTCTATTGCCGGCCCCATAAGAATTCCAGATCTCGGTCGGCGCGTGCGTTGGCGATTTAGCGTGAAGCCAGAATTCCTCCTGGCTACATCAGCGTTTTCCATTACCTATTCTGAAATAGCTTCCATTGGGCGGCCGAGGCTGCGTCTAACACGCGCCCAGCCTCCACTCATGAGCTGGAGATTCTTGCCTCTGATGAACGCACCTAGATTTACAAAATGATGGTGGGCAACGGAAATACGTATTACGGCTTTCTTGCTGCAATAACAATGTATCCAAGAGTGCCGCTCATTGTCGCTTGGAGAGCTGACTGGGCAAACTGCCTTCCGGTGGCGAAGTCTACGCCAGGAAGATCGATCTTTTTCAACCCCGCCATGATCTCTGCTCCGAGCAGTTTGGCCTGTATCTGCCGCACCATTTCAACCAACGCATCGCTATTATCTTCGGTGCGCGAGACGTGAAAACCAGCCTGCTGCAGAGTCGCAACATACCGTTCTGCTGGCAGCGCATCCCCGATGCACGCGATCCACGAAAGCAGTCCTTCAAGTCCTGGGATTGTAGCTTCGGCTCGCGTCAGGTCGCTGAGTCCAAGTTGTCCACCTGGTTTGAGCACGCGATAAAACTCCTTCGCAGCAATCGGCTTGCTGGGGAATGTACAGAAGGCGCATTCGCAGAGGATTGCATCAAAAGAGTCGTTGTCAAACGGGAGACGCTCGGCATCGCCAAGCTGAAATGTGATCTTGCCGATCATTCCACGCTGGGAGATATCCGCAGTGGCGAGGCGCACATTCTCTTCGCTCAGGTCAATGCCGGTCACTCGGCATCCGAAGGTCTCTGCAATATGGAGTGCGCTGGTTCCGCGGCCTGAGGCGACGTCGAGTACATGCGATTCAGGAGTGAGGGCAAGCAATTCACCAAGCCGCCCGGTGAGCTTGGTCCCGCCGGGATGAAAGCTGTCTCCCAACAGCATCCGCGCAAAGTCACTGCCGTAGAACGTGGCGCAACACTGCTTGACGCTTTGCTCTTCCATGGACATCCTTTAGCGTGACTTGACTTCGTCGATCTGCAGCAGCGACCCCACTTCCATACGCTCCGTGCCCGCGTGAAAGTCAAAGACGACCGCCTCTGGACGATAGGGTGTTCCCATTCGTCCGGCTTCTTTGCGCTTTGGCTCCATCGCATCCAATTGAGCACGCGCCTGTTCGCGATAGCCGACTGAGTTGTAGGAGCAGAACGGAATCTGCTTCCCACCGGGAAGCAGAAACTCCTTGCAGCACTTCATCAGGTTTTTCTGGTTGAAGGTCCAGGGGTCCATGAAGTCCTGCAACATGATCATGACCATGTTCTTCGCGATATCCCCGATGGTAAGGCTTTCGGGCAGTCCGCACGCTTGGCAAGAGATGGCGAACTGTTCCGCTGATTTCTGCGACCCAGAGACCGACGAAGACGACCACAGTCCTTCGAGCGCCTTTTTGATCTCCAGACTGAAGTCGGGCATGACGCGGTTGGTGATGTAGTCGAGATAGTCGTAGACGTTGACGATGCGCGAGAGCGGTGTGACCTTGTCGCCGTCAATGAACGCGTAGGTGACGGAGTTGCAGGATGGAAAGCAGCAGGGAACAGGGATGAAATCGCTCGCAATAAACCTGGCGTCCGTCTGCTGCTCAATCAGCCGGACGATATCCGGAATGGTCATCCGCTCCATTGGGTCGTGGTGCATGTGGCGGCCAGCGTGGAATGCCGGCTGAAAGTTGATGCCGCGAATCGCCGGGTGCTTGATGGCAAGATCGATGATCCTGCCTACTTCGTGGTCATTCACGCCTCGCTCAATAGCGGGAACGAGCGTGACATTGAGGCCGATAGATGCAAGTCGATCCAAGGCAAGCAACTTCTCCTCAAGAATGTCCGGCTCGCCGCGAATGATGCGATAGGTCTCGCTATCAAAGCCGTCGAATTGGAAGTAAATCGAAGGGCGAACCTCGGCAAGCTGTTCGAGGAGGCGGTCATCGTTTGCGATGCGTTTGCCGTTCGTGTTGACCATGACAAACGGGATGCCACGGGCACGTGCTGCCTTCACAAAGTCGATGATTTGCGGATGAATCGTGGGTTCGCCTCCTGAGAACTGCACAACTTCCGGGTTCCCCTCGGTCCGGACAAAGTCATCCAGCATCGCCTCCACTTCTTCCATCGCCAAGCTGAAGCCTGGTCGCGCGTCGGCAAAGCAGAGCGGGCAGTTCATGTTGCAGGCGCTGTTGACTTCAATAATGCCCAGGCAAGCGTGCTGCTGATGGTCCGGACACAAGCCGCAGTCATGGGGGCAGCCGTCTTTGATCTCCGTACCGTAGGCAAGTGGAATCGTGCCCGGCTTGTTGAACTTGCTGAAGTTCGTATAGGCTTGCGCATCCCCGTAGACAAGCGCTTCAAACGGACCACAGTCGGGGCAGCGCTTGGCCATGTAGACCTTGTTGTCGCGCAGTAGGATCTTTGCGTCGATGACTTTCCGGCACTGCGGACAGATGCTGCGGGTGAGTTCATAGAAGACGTAGTCTGCGTCCTTCTTCACGGATCGCGGGGACGCTGATGCGCCATTCACGTCGATTGCAGAATTCAAAGGCATCCTTGTCTCCTCAGACTCACTGCGCGACTGGACTCGCTCGATTCACTCCCAGCAACTCGCGTCCAATCGTTCTTCTCAAGCAACCAGTATCGGGCAGTCGCGCATTGAGCGTCCAATTGAACTGGGCGGTTTGCCGAATGAAGGCCACGAGGCGATCGCTAAACCCTTGCCAGCTTAGGTAGCTCCGGGGTTGCCTCTCCCGCAGCGATCACGCCCAGTAGCCCTCCGTATACGAGGTGTGCCATCAGGGCAGCGACCGCACCCATCATTCCGGGGCCGTATATCCCGAATACGCCCGCACCAAGCATTGGCATGACGACAACTTCCATCATCATCCAGAGAATGGAACCCCAGATCAGCCCCCGCACAAGCGCCGAACCTGGAAGATAGCGACGTAGGAGAATCCCATACACCAGCGGGAAGATAAGGATTCCCATCATCAGATGTACGACCATTCCAACCATCCACGGTGCGTGAACCATCCCTGCCAGGCTGGCAGTAATGTCCATATGTACGCCCATCATCGGCGCAATCAACATCATCAAGGTCATCGCGGCTGTACCCGCTACACCGCCCAAAACCAATTTCACAGACATCCCGTTCATTTGATTCCTCCTGCTCTTGAACGATTTCCGAGGCGGGGAAACGTTACAAGGTTCCCAATAGAAAAGCATCTGGCGAAGTTCCTTGTTCGCTGTAACGTTTTTCGCTCCCGCGAATCGTTATCATTGGTTGATTCCCTAAATGTTTGGGTGTGCAAGTGCAAAAGGCAGTCGAGACCGAAGCCGAGACCGACCTGATCCAGAGATTCCTGGCAGGCCAGCGGGAGATCTTTCACGATCTTATACGCCCCTACGAGCGCATGTATTACCGGCAAGCCTTC
>DASRLI010000048.1:0-3613 GCA_035648535.1 Occallatibacter sp.
GTGGAAAAAGCGTGTTCGTGTTTCCCGGTTTCAATGACGCGCACACTCACCTGGGAATGGCCGCGCGCACCAAGATGAATCTGGACTTGAGAGGCGTGGAGTCGCTGGCTGCGATGCTGGCGAAAATTGCCGACTTTGCTAAAGATGCGCCTGCCGGCCACTGGTTGACGGGCGGGCGATGGGATCACACGCTGTGGGCGCAGAAGAAGCTGCCTACGCGGCAGGAGCTGGACAAAGTTACCGGAGACCATCCTGCGTTTCTGCAGCGCATTGACGGGCACATCGCAATTGCAAATACAGCTGCGCTGAAGGCAGCAGGCATTACGGGCAAGACGGTTCCGCCGCAGGGAGCGGCGATTGATTTGGATGCACGGGGCGAGCCTACGGGGATTCTGCGCGAGTCGGCGCAGGACCTGGTTGCAAAGGTGATTCCGCCGCCGAGCCACGACGAGCGAATGCGCGGCGATGAGCTGGCGATTGCCGACGCGTTGATGCACGGCGTGACCAGTGTGCAAGACAACAGCGACTGGGAGGATTTTCTGGTCTTCGAGGAACTGGAGAAGGCGGGCAAGCTCAACCTGCGGATTACGGAGTGGCTGCCGTTTGCAGATTCTCTTGATGAGCTGAGGAAGATGCGCGCCCACCATGACCTGAACGATCCCATGCTGCATACGGGAATGCTGAAAGGATTTATGGACGGGTCTCTGGGCTCACGTACGGCGGCGATGAAAGCTCCCTATGCAGACGACAAGGGGAACATGGGACTGCTGCAATACGCACAGGCGGAGCTGAACAAGATGGCGACGGAACGGGCGCAGGCGGGCTTTCAGTTGGGGTTCCACGCTATTGGGGACAAGGCGGTGTCGATGGGGCTGGACGCTTATTCTCAGGATGGAGTTTTGAAGAGTGCGCGCAACCGCATTGAGCATGCGCAGGTGGTAGATCCGGCGGATATTCCGCGCTTTGCGCAAATGGAAGTGATTGCGTCGATGCAGCCGAGCCACCTGCTGACGGATATGAACTGGGCCGAGGCGAGGCTGGGTCCGAAGCGGGCAGCTTATTCCTATGCGTGGAAGGCGTTTCTTGATGCTGGTGTGCGGTTGGCTTTTGGGACCGATTACCCTGTTGAGCCGATTACGCCGTTTCGCGGGCTGTATTCGGCTGTAACGCGGATGAATGAGGCGGGGACGAAGAGCTATTTCCCGGAGAACAGGATTACGCGCGGGCAGGCGCTTTGTGCGTACACGCAGGGGTCGGCCTACGCGGAGTTTGCGGAGGGGCGCAAGGGGAAACTTGTGGCCGGGTTCGATGCGGATTTTATTTTGGTGGATCGGGATTTGTATTCGGTGGCGGCGGCGGAGATTTTAAAGGCCAACGTGTTGGAGACGTTTGTGGCGGGACAGCAGGTTTATGCGGGCGGGATGCGGAATGAGCAGGGTGTCGGCTTAGGCGATGGGTGGATTTGTGGGATCCGGCGGTTTCCCCCGATGAGCAAGCGCCGGTCCTTCGACTACGCCCCTCGCTATGAGGCGGCGAGAAGCTCCGCTCAGCGACCGTCTGTTCTGTCAAGAGGTTGGTTTTGGAGCGCGGGCGGGGACGCCCGCGCGACAGCCGGTCTGGAGCCAGCGCTACCGTTTGTATTGGCGTTACCGTTCGTTTTGGTTAGACCTTGGCTTCGAGGTCGGCGATTACGTCAAAGAACCGCTGATCGAGACGGCGGTTGCTGGCGATGGCTTCCTTGATGGTGATGTCGGTGATGTCGGTGCCGCGGAGGACGGCGATGCGACCCCACTTCTTGTCGTGCACCATGTCGATGGCGTGGAGGCCGTAGCGCTGGCCGAGCACGCGGTCGTAAGCGGTGGGCACGCCGCCGCGCTGGGTGTGGCCCAGATTAACGGAGCGGGTTTCGTAGCCGGTCTTTTCCTCGATGAGTTCGGCAAGGGCTTCGCCGATGCCGGAGAGGCGGGCGTGACCGAAGGAGTCGACCGTGGCTGAGCCGATGACCTGGCCGACTTCAGGCAGGTGGCAGCCTTCAGCGACAACGACGACGCCGTAGTGCTTGCCGTGATCGTAGTTGTACTTGAGCAGGGCGCAGACGTGGTCGATATCGATTTCCTTTTCAGGAACGAGGATGACGTGTGCACCGCCGGCAATGCCGGAGGCATAGGCGATCCAGCCGGCATCGCGGCCCATGACCTCGATGACGACGACGCGGTTGTGCGAGTCAGCAGTGGTGTGGATGCGGTCGACGGCTTCAGTGGCGATCATAACGGCGGTATCAAAGCCAAAGGTTGTGTCGGTGCCGCTGATGTCGTTGTCGATGGTCTTGGGAACGCCGACCGAGGGGACACCGTGTTCGCTCAGGAACAGGGTGACGGACTGAGTATCGTCGCCGCCGAGGGCGATGAGGGCATCAATCTTGTTGAGCTTGAGGACTTCCTGAACCTTGTCGATGCCGCCTGGAATCTTCTTCACGTTGGTACGCGAGGAGTGGAGGATGGTGCCGCCCTTCAACTGGATGCCATCGATGTTTTCAAGGGTGAGGGGGATGAAGTTGTTGTCGAGCACGCCCCGCCATCCATTGAGGAAGCCGATGAACTCGTCTCCGTAGTGGTTGATGCCCTTCTTAACAGCTGCATAGATCACGGCATTCAGGCCGGGGCAATCACCACCACCGGTCAACAAAGCAACTCGCATCTGAAAATCTCCTCGTGAAATTGCGCGGCCGACATGATTCTTCGATCAGGCGGCCGAGCCGGGAACTTGTCCCTGAAGTGTGCGCTCAAAATCCGGAGGTCCAGAACGCAGGAGCGGCCGGTTTCAACGCCTTATCCAGTGTACTCCGGGGTTGTAAAGGGAAATCGTGATCGCGCGCACGGGAGGAAAGGGGTCAGGGGTCAGGGGTCAGGTTCCAGCTTTCAGCTTTCAGTTGTCAGTTGTCAGTTGTCAGTTTCCTTGAGGCTGGGATCATGGGGAGTTTCTGGTTTGGGTGCTGGAAACGGCATTTGTGTTGGGCTGAGGCGGGGCGCGGTGGTTCAATAGGATGGTATGCCCGGAATTGGAGCAATGCTGCTGCTGGCGTTTGTCGGCCTGGTTGTGATTGTGTTGCTGGTGCTACTGCAACTGACACGACTTGGATTCCTGATCCGCACGACGATCCCGGATCGGCCGCGGCAGCGCATGTTTGTCGCCTCGGTCTCGTTTCTAATTACCTTTGTGGGGGTTCGGATGCTGGTGCACCGGATCGTGAACCATGAGGGTCATTTCCAGTGGGTGGTGGTGCGCGGGATGCACATTCACCACCTGGTGTGGGGAATTCTGATCCTGCTGCTGGTGGGTTACGGGTGGCTGATGGACCTGGGCCGATCACACTCACCTACTTCAATCTTCCTGGGGCGGTTGATGGCGGTGAGCTACGGAGCAGGTGCGGCGCTAACTCTGGACGAGTTTGCGCTGTGGCTGAACCTGGAACCGAATGCGTACTGGTCCAGCGAGGGACGGCTGAATATTGACGCGATTATTCTGTTCGGCAGCCTGCTGGCAGTGGGGGCCTGGGGGGCGCCATTCTTCAGGGGACTTCGGGAGTTGGGGCGCAAGGGCCTGCTGTTCGGGA
>DASRLI010000049.1:0-5235 GCA_035648535.1 Occallatibacter sp.
CGCTCTAGCTCAAACCCTGCTGCACGGGATTGCGCCCGACGTCATTGCCTCGAAGCCGGTCGCTGGGGCAGCCAAGCCGCCGGCAATCCACCCCGCCATCTTCGATGACTCCGTTCATTTGCAGATCCAGGGACTCGCCGCCGCCGTTTTCGCCGCCCATAATCCCGCCGCGGCTCCGACCCAACTGGCTTACCTAAGCTCACTCTCGGCCCCGAGTAGCTCGGCTCCGGCATGGGCAGCTGGCATGGCGGTGGCGAAGACGCTGGGGCCGTTCGAAGACAGCTCCGGCATACCTTACTGGGTGCATGCCTTCAACATCACCTTGTCGCTGCGCTTTGCGTTTGGAACTGCGACAAACGTCTTCGGTGTCTTCCCGGTGAACATCGGGATTGGCGATACCCCCACACATCTGAAACTGGGACAAGGCAGCATCTGGTTCCCTGCGCCCTGGTTCGCGACCGGCGCACCGTCCGGCAGCTTTACCGGATTTCAAATCCAAAGCGGAACCATGGATTTCAGCGTCGCGGTCAGCCTGGTCTCCGGCGTGGTGATGATACCCGCGGGAGCAACTTTCAATCTGACCGTGCAACTTGCGCCCCGTCCCGCGCCCGTGCCTGCCAATGGTCCTGGCGCCGACGCCAACCACGCAAAGGTCCAGACGCCGGTCAACATTCAAATCGACTTCGCCGAGAGCTCGGCCAAACTGATTTCGCTTGACGACAGCTCGCTTGTTGCCTACGGCAGCACGGTCAATTTCCATTGGAATCATGTGTCCCCGGCCTTTGCCTCGGGGCAGATTGCCATACCGTGCGACGCCGACGCTTCAAGCTTCGCCTTCAGCACGGTTCGATCGACACTGTTCATCTCCTCAGGCTCGGCCGCCATTGCCGCAGGCGGATGGGCGCTTCCCGCTCCACAGACCACCATTGCTAATCTGGGAGATGCCGACGGTGCCGGCTATCTCTACCTGGGACTGGGTCCCGGGATCGGTGCCAAATGGCAGACCCAGGATCAACCCTACGCGTTCGATGGCGTCATTCTCGAAGCTTCACCTGGAAAGCTATCGATCATTGCAGCATCCTCAAGCGTGAAGAATGCTTCCTCTTCGATTGAACTTTGGGACGAGAAACCGGCGACACTGAACCGAAAATCCACGATCGAGGTTATCTATTCCAAGCCCTCGATCGTCTATCTCTCGACCGCCAGCACCGAACTGCTCTACACGACAGGAACACTCAACGCTTACCTCGATCGCCCGCTCGAGGCCAGTGGCTCGCGCTTCCCTCTGACCAAGATGAGTACCCTGATCATCTTCTTTGCGGAAGCAACTCAGACCCGCGTCTATCTCATCGCTGCTCCTAATGCAAGCCCATCCATTTACCTTAAAGAGCTATCGATCGCGCTCAAAAACGCACTGCTGGGAGTTCAGCCGCCCGCTCTGCTGGTCTTCATCGGCCGCCTGCAAGCGGGAACCGACATTGTCCAGCAATGCCGCCTTGCACTTTTCTTCCGCGCCTACTGGCTGCTGCCGTCGTTGCCTGATCCCTACGCCTCCAGTTTCGACACGCTGCAGATGATTCGCTCGCAGGAAAGCTCGAATAGTTTTGAGATTCTGCTCATCGAGATCGAGTGGAGTGGTGCGCCGGCGCAGCCTAGCATCCTACTTGCGCTCGCGATCCTCTCGCAATCGAACACAGGGCTGGCCTATCTTGCGAATCCCGCCGCAACGCGTGAAGGCGGCGGTGGATTCGTGCTTCTCGACCTCTCCAGCCGCGCCGACCTCTTCGGCGTAAAATTCGCACTGGACTCCAACCCCCCTGGTGAAAAATCTCCACTCAAGGCAGGAGCAAACGCACCCGTCTACGGATTCTCCGATCTCTCACTCGCCTTCAATCAGGGATTGCTCGCGACATTCGCACTCCCGCAAACTTCGTGGGAACCGATGGTTTCAGAAGAGCTGCCCAACGGCCTTATCGCCGCCGGAATCGACGCCGGCGATGGCGGCCCGCTGGTGCTTCACTCCATCAACTACCAGCAACTTGTTCCACTTGCGCCGATCCCGGTGCTCACTTCGCAGGTCACCAACGTCTCCTCCGGCCTGCCCTTTCACGCCACCTTCAGCCTTCCCTTCGGACTAACAGCCCACATCGAGCAACCCAACGGTTTGGTGAATACCCCGCTCGGCTTGCGCCCACGGCTCTTTGCCCATCTCGGCGCGTTCCGTCTCAACCGCCCGGACTTCGCCAACCACCTCCTTCGCGGTGGACACCAACTCACCGTCATCTCACCTTCCAGCACCACCCCGCCCACGCCCGACCAGCCCGACGCCAGCTTTGACGGATCCACCCACGTCTTTCCCTTCCCGCCGGGAGGCGCTCCGGGAAATCCTACCGGTTACGGATACAGCGTGCTTGGGCAGGATGTGGGCCAGATATTCGAAGGCGAATTTGGCGCCGCCGGGGGTGTTCCCTTGCGGCGCATCGATTTCTCCGGCTATGGCGCCAGCATCTTCAGCGATTGGAGAGATGACCAGCACCTGCCCCCAGACATCATCAAAGTGCAGTTCAGCACCATCGCCGGGCGCACCGGCTACGAAGTCGTCAAAGCGGTAACCATGCTCTATCCCTACTGCGTGCGCCTGGTCCGCACGGTCACCATCCAGCGCAAGCTCGCTGGCTGGGTCGATCGCAAAGACAGTGGATGGCAGGCCGCTTCTCCCGGCGAATTCGCGTTTCTTACCGGCGATTTTGCTGGGCACGTCCACAAGGGCGCGGTGCTCGGCGTATACAACGTCCGCAATATCCGCGACCTCGAGGGCGCCAGCAACGTCCTCACCGCAACACCCCCGCCGCCGGCGCCCTATGTGGACCCATTCCGCTTTCGCAAAGTCCTCTTCGATGCCGAGATCGGAATTGACAGCCGCATTCACGTTGTCGCCGGAGGCACCGTCAGCAACATCCTCGACGCTGCCAAAAAAACCATTACGCTGGTTCCCTCTCGCGATCTGATTGGCTATGTGCAATTGTCGCCGGTCTTCGAAAAGAGCATTCCGGGCGATGGCTATCTGCCTCGCCTCGCACAAATGGCGTCGCTCATTGCGCAAGGCGGCCCCTTCACTCCCGACCTGCCCTGTGTGATGGCGGTCGCAAGCCTCGGCGCGCTTCCCGGCGTCGGACTCCGCGGCACCAGCGTAGAAGTCAACATGGCGGTAAACGGCCCAAATTCGCCTGCCGTTGCGGCCGCCGTGCGCGGAGCACCGCAACTTCCCCGTGATGGAGCATGGGGCGTGGGCAAACGCGGATCGAACGAAGCCGCTCCTCATCTGCTTCCGCCCAACGCCTCGATTCCCCTGGTGCAAAACGCCGCCGACACCGCTGCTTGGCACTTCGCCGACACTGCCGACGTTCTGCAACTCGATAACCCGGACAACATCTACAGCTTCCTGCAATCGACCGGCACCCAGAAGGTGTTGTTTGAGAAGCCGACCGTTCCACAAGCGGGCGTGACAAGCGGTGGCGGTGGACAGGTGCCGGGAATCCAGCTTCCTGCAGCTCCCAATTTCGGCGACATGGGCGCCCTTCTCAACGCCACCGGACTCTTCCCCGACATAGCCAATGCGCTCTCGCTGAACACTGGCGCTGTCGAGCAGATTGAGAACCTCGCGAGCGGACTCAAATACAAAAAAGTCTTTACCTTCCCGCTGGATTCTTCCACCGCGACCGGAGCCAAACAGGCCACACTCGCCAATCTTGCCAAAGTCTTCGCGCTCGAACTGGCCTACGCCGACACGACCAAGGGAACAGCAAAGCCCACCGTTATCACTCTCACCATCGATCCCACTTCGTCTCCGCGCTGGTCGATCTCCATCACTCCCCTGAGCCTTCTGGTCACCATTCCTTCCATCTCTTCCGATCCTCTGCTGACTATCATCGCCGGATTCAACGCCGACCCCAATCCCGCTGCATATATTGACGGGTTCATCGGCGACGAAAATACCAAACCTCACGTCACCAATCTGAACGTTCAGTTCAGTGGCGCGCTTGACGTCATCCAGGCCGTCTTCAGCCGCATCCAGGCAATCGCGTCGTTCCTGCCCGGAGGCAAGGCCGCCGGCCTCAAAATTGCCCTCTCCGACGGCAAGCTCACCGTCGAAGACAGCTTCGCCCTGCCTACTCTTCCCCTCGGCCTTGGCGAACTGAGCGGCATCAGTCTCGACCTGGGACTCGGCATCCAGCTTTCGCCCCTCAGCGCCGCATTCACGGTCGGCATCGGTAGCCCCGACAACCCGTTCAACTGGATCGTGTCGCCACTCGCAGGCAACGGCCTTGTCGATATCGGCCTGAAGAACAACGCACCCAACATCGATCTGCAAGCGGGGATCGGACTCGCCCTGGCCATCGATCTCGGCATCGCATCCGGCTCCGCGTCCATCGTCATCGCTCTCAACGTCGATGTGAATCCCCCGACTATCACGCTGATGGTGCTGCTTACCGGACAAGCCTCCGTGGATGTTTTGGATGGCCTGGCCAGCGCCTCTCTCACGCTTACTGCCGGAATCGGCGTCGGCATTGCACCGCTTCCCGTTCCGCAGATCAAATTGCTCCCTCCCGAGATCGACTTCCCCTCTGAAACCATCACCATGCTAGCCACCGTCTCGGTCGGCATTCACCTCACGGTCTGCTGGGTCGCCAGCGTCGATTGGGACGGCTCCTGGCAATTCAGTCAAAGTTTCAACACACCGGAAATCGACGTCAGCCTCTAGAACCGGAGCACACTATGGCCCTCAACGATCTTCGCCTCAGCTTGATGACCTTCCCCCAGCGAGTGACGCCCACAGGCGCGGCTTCGACCCTCGACCTCCGCCTGCTGCTGTTGCCCTTGGGAGACCCCACAGCCGCGCTTGATGTGGGATGGCCGGCATTCGCCGGTGCAACTCTTAAACTGAACGCCTGCGTCATTGACAGCCTCGCGTCGCTGCCCACCAACGCCTCTGCCATTGCCCTGCAAGTGCCTTTCACTGCAAAGCCTCCCGCCAATGCTGTGGCTCTATTTGCGCTGCTCAAGAAGAATCTCACCGATAAAGGCGCATCGGTGAATACCAATGCTCCTGTTTCGCCCGATGGCGTTCGCATCAGGAAGGCTCTGCCGGCGAGTTACACAAATGCGTTCCCTTTTTCGCAGCCGCGCACCAATGACCTGCTCGTGGGGGACGGGTTTGGCTGCGCGATCCGTGGT
>DASRLI010000050.1:0-9634 GCA_035648535.1 Occallatibacter sp.
TACCGCGCCCGACACGGCCAAATCATTCACCGTACCGTTCACAGCCAACTCACCGATCGATCCGCCAGGAAAAAACAACGGCTGCACCACAAAGGAATCGGTGCTCATCGCAACACGTCCGCCTGCGAGGTCAAGCACCGCTGCGTCGCCAAGATTTTCAAGAGCAGGATTGCGGAAGGCAGGCAGAAACAAATGCTCAACCAGTTCGTTGCCCAGCTTTCCACCGCCGCCATGTCCCATCACGATGGTTGGATATCCAACCAGCGGCAGCGGGCAAGACCAATTCGAGAAATCAGGAACCGATTTAGACAAATCGGGCGCCGCGGTCTTCGATTGCTCAACCATGAGCGGCTCCCGTGAGCCCTGAGCCCGCACTAGCTAGCTCTTCCGCCGACAAAAATCGCCCGTAGTTATAGTAAGCCGCACACGCGCCCTCGCTCGAAACCATCGTCGCTCCCAGCGGATGCCGCGGCGTACACTCCTTGCCGAAAGCCGCGCACTCCGCCGGTTTGATAGCTCCGCGCAGCACATCTCCCGCGCGGCACAGCGTCGACTCCTGTGTATGAATGCCCGTGATGTGGAAACGCTCTTCGGCGTCGAACTCGCGGTAGGCTTCACTCAAGCGCCAACCGCTCTTAGGAATCACACCAATGCCGCGCCATGCGCGATCGGTCACCTCGAACACTTCGCCCAGCAGCTTTTGCGCTGCGCGATTGCCCTCGAATGTGACCACGCGGCTGTAGGCATTCTCCACTTCGTGCCGGCCGGCTTCCAGTTGAATAACAGCGCGCCGAATTCCATCAAGCAGATCGAGCGGCTCAAACCCGGTGACCACCAGAGGAATTTTGTATTTCTCAGCCAGCGGCGGATACTCCCAGTAGCCCATCACGCTGCACACGTGGCCTGCCAGTAGAAATCCCTGCACCTTGTTTCCCGGCGACTGAAGAATGGCTTCGATAGCCGGCGGAACCAGAACATGAGACACGAGCAGCGAAAAGTTCTTGAGGCCCCGGCGCTTCGCCAGGTGGACGCTCATGGCGTTCGCCGGTGCTGTAGTTTCAAAACCGACGCCGAAAAACACAACCTGGCGATCTGGATTCTTGACCGCGAGTTCGACCGCGTCCAGCGGCGAATACACTATGCGCACGTCACCACCCGCGCCTTTTACCTGAAACAAATCACCCTCGGTACCGGGAACGCGCAGCATGTCGCCAAAAGAGCAAAAGATGACGCCTGGCTGGGCGGCGATGGCCAGCGCCTTGTCGATCAGTTCCAGCGGAGTAACGCACACCGGGCAGCCGGGCCCATGAATCATCTCGATGCCCGCAGGCAGCATCTGGTCGATTCCGTTCCGGATAATCGAATGGGTTTGCCCGCCGCAGACTTCCATGATCTTCCACGGGCGCGTAGTAACTGAGTGAATCTCCCGGGCAATCCGTTGCGCAATTTCGCCGTTGCGAAACTCTGTAAGATATTTCATTGGCCGGAGCAGCTTCCATCGGGGCAGGAGGATTGCGGCGCCTTGGCCGCCCGTGCGAAGGCTTCTTCCTCGCTGGCCAGCTCCTCATCCAGAAGACCTAATTCGCGGAAGTCTCTGAGCGTTTGCTCGGCGGTTTCCTCATCGATCTTGGAGATCGCAAACCCAACGTGGACAATGGTATAGTCGCCCACCTCGACCTCGGGAACGTAGTCCAGGCAGACGTTCTTGACCACCCCGCCGAAGTTCACTCGACCGACGCGGATCATGCCGTCGGTGGTAATCTCTTCCACTTTTCCAGGAATCGCTAAGCACATGGCAACTACCTTATACTCCGCCAGTGGCAGCGTGCTTTGTGATTTAAATCACATGAAACAGCGATTCAGCCTTCTCAATTCTCACGCCGAACCTTAGTCGGAGACCATCAGCTCTCCCGGCATAATCGGCCGAGTGCGGGGCAGCATTCCGCGCCAGGTTGCCAGGCCCATGAACAGCAGCGAGCCGGCAAACACGAAAAGCTTGATCTGACTTCCTGTTTGGGTGGGGCCAACATTCGACGGCAGGATCTTCCAAACCACGAGCAGAAGCGTCTGGGCAATCGTAACCGCCCAAACAGAGCCATAGAAATAGCGGCGCTCAGTACCTTCGCTCTTGGTAGAGGGCCCGACGCGGGGCAGCTTGCCCATCAGGCCGAGAAGCAGGATGACCGCACAGAGCGGCGAATAGGCGTAAGTGTAGATCTGCTTCATGCGCCACTCGCCCGTGAAGGCGGCAATTGCCAAGCCGCTCAGGTTGAGCAGCGCAAAGCTCAACACGGCGTTCCACGCGAAGGTGTAGCAGATCTTGCGATAGAGGGGGTTGGGCTTGTCCTCGTCGAAGCGGAGGATGTACGGGCGGGGCTCAACGCCCGGCAACCGGCCGCGCAGCCCGGCCATGATGGTTCCCACCAGCACCGCCGCCAGCCAGACCCCGTTGCTCCATGTAAACCCATGCGCAAACAGGCTGAAGGTTAAGGGACCGGGAGCCAGAAAAAAGACCCAAATCCATATAGGCAAGTGCAAAGTCCGATAGAGACGCGTGTTCCGTTCGCGGATTTTACGCGCCTCCGCATATTCAAACTTTCCGTTGTACCGCATGGCCGTGAGTTTCTCAGACAAACCGTAGGGTCGTCAACCCTTGGGTGTAAGTGCTGTGGCAGGGGGGTATCGATCCTATAATGGTCGGGGAGCCAACCGGGATTCTACCCGGGACTTCCGCTCACAAAGTCCAAGTTTCTTGAGGAATTCATGGCCGCACTGATTGAAGCCATTACCGTAAAGCGCAAAATGTACTTTGAGTTTGAAAATACGCCGTATTACTGCATGGAAGCAGAGGTTTCCACCCCCACCGCGCGAGGCGGCCAGACGCTGGTGCGGCTCAAAATGCGCAACTTGCTCACCCGTGCAGTCTTCGACAAGACCTTCAAAGCCGGCGACCGCTTCAAGGAACCGGACCTGGAGTCGGTTGAGGCCTCGTACCTCTACAGCGATGCCGACGGTTCCTACTTCCTTGATCAGGAGACCTTCGAAACGCTGCAGCTTTCCGGCGGCATGATGGGAGACGCCCTGGAACTCCTGGTGGAGGGCGCAATCATCCAGCTCCACAAGTTCAACGGGAACCCGATCGGCCTGCAATTACCGGAAAAAGTCGAACTGGAAGTTAAGTACACCGAGCCCGGTGCGCGCGGCGATACCAGCGGCAACGTAACCAAGCTTGGCCGACTGGAGACCGGTCTTGAGATCAAGGTTCCCCTCTATATACAAGAGGGCGAGAAGGTGCGCGTGTTTACTGAAACCAAAGAGTTTGCCGGGCGCGCCTGAGCGCCCTTACTCCACCGTCACCGATTTCGCCAGGTTTCTCGGCTGATCCACATCGCACCCGCGCCGAACGGCGATGTAGTACGCCAGCAGTTGCAGCGGCACAATCTCAATCAGCGGCGACAGCAGCTCGATGGCCGGCGGAATGAAGATCACATGCTCCACCAACGTGCCAATCGTCGTGTCACCTTCCGTGGCCACGGCAATCACGCGTCCTGAACGCGCCGTCACTTCCTGAATATTCGATAGTGTCTTCTCGTAGCGCAGCTTCGACGCCGGATCGGCCTCGTCCCTGGTCACCAGAACCACCACCGGCAGCGTCTCATCGATCAGTGCGTTCGGCCCGTGCTTCATCTCTCCCGCCGGGTAGCCCTCAGCATGAATGTAGGAGATTTCTTTCAGCTTCAGCGCGCCTTCAAGAGCAATCGGGAAATGAATCCCGCGGCCCAGGTAGAGAAAATCGCGCGCGGTCGCAAAGCTGGCGGCAAGCTGCTCGCACTGCGCTGAGCGGGAACGCAGTATTTCTTCAATCTTGGCTGGAATGCGGCTCAGCTCTTCGATCAGCGCAACCGATTGCGCAGGATCGATCCTGCCGCGCAACTGCCCCAACTTGAGCGCGAGCAGAAACAGCGCGGTAAGCTGCGCGGTAAAGGCCTTGGTCGAAGCCACGCCGATCTCCGGTCCCGCATGTGTATAGATCGAGCCGTGGGCTTCGCGGGCCACCATCGCGTCCACCACGTTACAGATGGCCACGGTCTTCGAGCCCAGCGAAATCATCTCCCGCTGCGCGGCCAGCGTGTCGGCGGTTTCGCCGGATTGCGTAATCAGCAGTCCCAGCGCATTGCGGTCAGGAATGGGATTGCGATAGCGGTATTCGCTTGCGTAGTCCACATCCACCGGCAAACGGGCGAGCCGCTCGATCATGTATTTGCCGGTCAGTGCGGAGTGCCAACTGGTGCCGCATGCGGCAATGTTGATGCTCGAGGCCAGTGCCAGCTCTTCATCGGAAATCTTCATTTCGGCCAGGTACACCTTGCCCGAGTCCAGGGAGACGCGGCCCAGCGTCGTATCGGTAATGGCGCGTGGCTGCTCCCAGATTTCCTTCAGCATGAAGTGCTTGTAGCCGCCTTTTTCCGCCTGGATCGGATCCCATTGAATGCGCGTGATCGCGCGCTGAATCGGATTGCCGTCAAAGTCAGTCAGCTCAACGCCATCCAGCGTCAGGATGGCCAAATCACCGTCGGCAAGGAAGTAAATGTTGCGCGTGTGATGCAGAATGCCCGGCACATCGGAGGCCACAAAAGACTCGCCCTCGCCCACACCGATCACTACCGGCGGACCAAAGCGCGCGGCTACAATCTTGTCCGGCTCGGCTGCGGACAGAACGCCCAGCGCAAACGCACCGGTAAGCCGCTTCACGGCGCGGCGCACGGCCACCTCAAGCAGAATCGGCTCGCCCGCAGCTTCAGCGTCCTTCTGGACTTGTTCGATGAGGTGCGCAATGATCTCGGTGTCGGTTTCGGTTACGAACTTGTGGCCCTGGGCGGTGAGTTCGCGCTTCAGGTCGAGATAGTTCTCCACAATCCCGTTGTGAACTACCACAATGCGGCCCGTGCAGTCGCGATGCGGGTGGGCATTTTCCTCTGTGGGGCGCCCATGCGTCGCCCAGCGGGTATGCCCAATGCCGAAGGTTCCGTGCAGGGGATGCTTGCGCAGAGCTTCCTCCAGGTTGCCGAGCTTCCCCGGAGCGCGGCGCACATCAAGAGTCGGGCTCGATGGACTGCCCACAGCAATGCCCGCCGAATCGTAGCCACGGTATTCGAGGCGCCTTAGCCCCTCGATGATGACTGGAACGACCTTCTTCTTCCCGACGTAACCGACAATGCCGCACATGCTGCAATTCTATGCGACAACCCGGCGAGACCGTCTTACACAAAGGTGGAATAGATGTTCAGATTCCGTGCGACCATCCGTTCAGCCCGTCCGCCAACGCCCAATGCCACGCCTCCGAGACGATCGATCGCGCCATCCGCATCGCCGAAGACCAGTTATGTCCAGTCCTCGCCATGCTCCGTCCCGGAACGTAGATTATCTCCTCCTGGCAGATGGACTAAATCCGGCAACAATGCACCACACAGAATGAACGAGGTCCGGCGCCGCGGAGGACTGCGGCGACGCTGACCCCAATTCCCACAACCTGCCTCGGACGCCAACCGGCGTCCCACCAGGTTCGCTCATCGCATTTATGCGTTTTTAAGCGATGCCATATCGATCGAGAAGCGATACTTCACGTCCGCCTTCGCCAGCCGATCGTATGCCTCGTTCACCTTCTGGATCGGGATCACTTCGACATCCGAGGTGATGTTGTGTTTCCCGCAGAAGTCGAGCATCTCTTGCGTCTCCGCAATTCCACCGATGAGGGAGCCGGAGAAGCTGCGCCGCCTGAAGAGCAGCGGAAACGCTGCTACCTGCAGCGGTTTTGCCGGCGCGCCCACCAGCGTGATGTTCCCGTCGCGCCCGAGCAGGTTGATGTAGGCGTTGATGTCGTGATCGGCCGAGACCGCGTCCAGGATAAAGTCGAAGCTGCCGGCGTGCTTGTTCATCTCGTCTGCGTTGCGGGAGACGACCACTTCATCGGCGCCCAGCCGTAGTGCATCATCCTTCTTGCCCGGCGATGTCGTAAACAGCACCACATGCGCTCCCATTGCGTGAGCAAACTTCACTCCCATGTGGCCCAGCCCGCCCAAACCCACGATTCCGACTTTCTTGCCCTTGCCGACTCCCCAGTGGTGCAGAGGTGAGAAGGTGGTGATTCCCGCGCACAGCAGCGGTGCCGCCCCGGCCAGGTCAAGATTCGCGGGGACCCGAAGAACAAATTTCTGACCCACGACAATCGTGTCGGAGTAGCCGCCGTAGGTCACGCCTCCCGTGTGCTTGTCGGGAAAGTTGTACGTCAGAACCATGTTGTTGCAGAACTGTTCAAAGCCCTGCTTGCACTCGGGGCAGGTGCCGTCCGAGTCCACCAGGCAGCCAACTCCGGCCAGGTCGCCGGCCTTGAATTTAGTTACCCCGGAACCCACCTTCGTTACCCGGCCCACAATCTCATGGCCCGGAACGCAGGGATATACAGTGGGCATCATCTCGCTCCACTCGTTGCGCACCTGGTGCAGGTCAGAGTGACAGATTCCGCAGAAAAGAATCTCGATCTGCACGTCGTTTGCGGTCGGATCGCGCCGCGCGATCGTAGTGGAGGCAAGCGGCGAAGTAGCACTGGCTGCGGCGTATGCTTTTGTGTTGTACATGGGAACTCCTGAACCTTGGTTTTCTTCACTGTGATAGATGATTGGCAGAGGTCGGATGATTCGCCCCAACGGGTTGTTGCGCGTTCTTTTTTGTGGAATGGAGCAACTCGAGAGAATTATTCGCTTGTTTCGCGTCGAGCGGGGAGCCCTGAGTTAATTATTGAATCACACCAGGATGTTTGCATGCGCGTTGATGAATGTTTCATGAATGCTCCGCGGCACACGCCGGTTAGCGCACGCGTTGTCCCTGCTTTTTGAAAAAGACATGTCAACTGACGGCACCCCAGGCAATCATCCCTGGTATTGTTCGTCACTCACCTTCTCAAGCCAGTCGACGGTCTTTCCGTCGAGCTGTTCCTGGATGGCAATGTGCGTCATTGCCGTGGTTGGTGTGGCCCCGTGCCAATGCTTCTCGCCGGGCGAGAACCAGACCACATCGCCCGGCCGAACCTCCTCGATCGGTCCGCCTTCGCGCTGAACTCGACCACAGCCCGCCGTGATCAGCAGTGTCTGACCAAGCGGATGCGTATGCCAGGCGGTCCGTGCGCCAGGCTCAAAAGTGACGCTGGCGCCAACAACACGCGCCGGACCGGGTGCAGCGAAAAGCGGATCGACCCTTACCGTGCCAGTGAACCAATCCGTTGGCCCCTTGCCCGAAGGCTGTGAGCCACTCCTTTTGATCTCCATACCATGCACCCCCCACACTTGATGTCGCTTTACTCGCTCGTCCTATACCCCGAAACCAGAATGCCAATGCGCATGCTGTTGCTCCCTCGTATTGATCGCGAACCCGCCTTCCAGTTCGTACAGGCTATAGGCCGGTCATCTTCTCAATATGCTCCGGATACCGCGCCCCCTGCACCGTTATCTTCGAGGCGGCACTCTCGATCTGCGCAAGATCGTCTGCCGAGAGCTCAATCGCCACCGCTCCAATGTTCTCTTCCAGCCGATGCAGCTTCGTCGTTCCCGGAATCGGAACAATCCACGGCTTCTGCGCCAGCAGCCACGCCAGCGCAATCTGCGCCGGTGTCGCCTTCTTTTGCTTTCCGATCTCCCCGAGCAGATCCACCAGTGCCTGGTTCACCACGCGGGCCTCCGGCGTAAAGCGCGGGATGCTGCTGCGGATATCGGTCTTGTCGAAAGTGGTGTTCTCGTCCATCTTTCCCGTGAGGAAGCCCTTTCCCAGTGGACTGAACGGCACAAAGCCGATGCCGAGTTCCTCCAGGGTCGGGATGATTTCAGCCTCGGGGGTGCGGTACCAAAGCGAGTACTCGCTTTGCAGGGCTGTAACCGGCTGCACGGCGTGGGCGCGGCGAATCGTCTTCACGCCGGCCTCCGACATGCCGAAATGCTTCACCTTTCCCTCCGCGATCAGCTCCTTGACCGCGCCGGCCACGTCTTCAATTGGAACCTTGGGGTCGACACGGTGCTGATAGAAAAGATCAATGACGTCGATCCTGAGCCGCTTCAGCGAGGCTTCTGCGACCTGGCGGATTCGCTGCGGGCTGCTGTCGGTCCCCTTCGGCCCGTGACTTCCGTCGGCATTGAGATCGAATCCGAATTTCGTGGCAATCGCCACCTGCCCACGAAAAGGCTCGAGTGCCTCGCCCACCAGTTCTTCGTTGTTAAACGGCCCGTAGACCTCCGCAGTGTCGAAGAACGTGACGCCACGCTCGACAGCCGCACGAACGAGAGCGACCGCGTCCTTCTTTTCCGGGAACGGTTTGTACGAGAAATTCAAGCCCATGCACCCCAGGCCGAGAGCCGAGACTTCCAAATTGCTTTTCCCCAATTTGCGTTTCTGCATTTGCTTCTCCTGTCGGTCGGTAAGGGTCGAAGGCGTGCAATCGCCGCCGCTCTGTCCGTCTCAATCCAAAGACTACGAAAACCTGCCCGTCGAGCGGTATCCCAATCCTGCCAATCTATTGCCTATTCCTGTCGATGCCTGCATTTTTCTGCACAATGCCCCCAATTCGGCGTTAACTTGGATTGGAAGGGGTAAATCGGATGAAAGCGGCTAAATACAAGCACGCGAGCGAAGATCCACGGGTAGTCGAGATGCGAAAAGAGCTGGCCCGCAAGATTGCCAATCGTGCCGTTCAGGAAGTAGACACGCACACCGAAATCCCGGGTCTGCGCCTCTACCGCCGTTCCTCAACCACCGCCTGCATGTCGGCTGCCTACGAACCAAGCTTGGTTGTCTTCGTACAGGGACGCAAGCGAATCAATGTTGGAAAGACAATTTACATATGTGACGGTTCCAACTTCCTCCTCACCTCCGTCGATCTTCCCGTTGTCAGCCAGGTAATCTCGGCAACTCAAAAAGTGCCCATTCTCGGTTTGATCCTCAAGCTTGAAATGCCGGCCGTCCGCGAGATTCTCTCCCAGCAGGAGTTTCATCTCCGCGAAGAATCCGCCGACGCCCGCGCCATGGCCGTCGGCATCTCTTCGCTCGAACTCCTCGACGCATGTTCCCGTCTCGTCGACCTTCTCGATACTCCCCATGACATTCCATTTCTCGCCAACCTCATCCAGCGCGAAATCATCTACCGGTTGCTTCGCAGTCCGCAGGGAAAGCATCTCCGCGCCATCGCCACGCTGGGCGAGCAAAGCCACCGGACAGCAAAGGCTGTCGAATGGCTCAGGATGAACTACACCAAGCCGTTGCGCGTTGAGGAACTCGCAGCCACCGCGCGGATGGGCGTATCGACATTGCACCATCAATTCCGTTCGCTCACCGCGATGAGCCCCCTTCAATATCAGAAGCACGTTCGACTGCATGTAGCCAGAGAACGCATGCTCAGCGAGGGTCTGGACGCCGCAAGCGCCGCCTTCGAAGTCGGCTATGAAAGCGCAAGCCAGTTCAATCGGGAGTACAGCCGATTCTTCGGCCAACCGCCGATGCGTGATATCAAAGCTCGCCGACTCGCAAGCCCCGCAACAGCCCGCGACTGAGGGGGCCCTTTCTAGTCCCTAGTCCCTAGTCCCTAGTCCCTAGT
>DASRLI010000051.1:0-3529 GCA_035648535.1 Occallatibacter sp.
CGCAGGCATTCTGCACCAGCAGGGCATGGGGTTGAGGGCAGCGGTCGTGGAGTCGTGCAAAGTTCGCCTACGCCCCATTCTGATGACCTCGCTGGCTACCCTGCTGGGCATGATACCGATGGCGCTGGGACTGGAGGCGGGTAGCGAGCAGTATGCGCCGCTGGCACGGGCCATCATCGGCGGATTGGCTCTGTCGGTCGTCGTCACCATGTTCCTGGTTCCAGCGGTGTATCTGGTCATTCATGGACGGGACGAAGCCAAGACCGCGGTCGCGGAGGAATAGATATGACTGAATTCAGGAAGACAAAACTGATTCCTACTGCGTGTGCGCTCATGCTGGCTGCAATGTTCCCAAGTGCAATGCGCTCGCAACAGGCACCTGCCCCGCAAGCCCAAATGCCTTCACTGCAACTTCCGGCCGCACAAGCACCAGCTGGACCCGCTGCATCCTCGGGACCGAGGCTGACACTGGCAGAAGCAGAGCGCATGGCGATCGAGCACAACGCGAACATCAGCGTGGCAAGACTCATTGCATTGGCGCAAGCGCAAGTGACGCGCGAGGTGAGAAGCGGCGAATTGCCCACCGCGACTGGCAGCCTGACTGCCGTGGGCGCCCACGAAAACAGTCGCGTCACAGCAGGCCTGCTCAATAACCCTTCGATCTTCGATCGGGCCGCGGGCGGCTTGACGGTGAGCCAACTGATCACCGACTTCGGGCGCACGCATAACCTGGTGCGCAGCGCGCAATCGAACGCGAAGGCACAATTGGAAAATGAGCGGGCCACGGAGCTCGACATCACGCTGGCAGTGGATCAGGCTTTCTATCAGGCGCTGACGAGCCAGGCGGTGCTGAAGGTAGCGGAGGAAACGGTAAACCAACGCCAGGCGACGGTGGACCAGGTTGGCGCTCTCACCAAGGCAAAGCTCCGGTCGGATCTCGATCTGAGTTTTGCGAACGTGCAGATCTCCCAAGCCAAACTGCTTCTGCTGGACGCCCAGAACAGCGCCGCCGATGCCATGGCGAGCCTCAACACCGTGTTGGGCTCCGAACGGGATGAGCAATACACGCTCGTGGATGAGACTACGGCCAATCCCGAGCCAGCACCCCAGGACGCCGAAGCCTTGCTGCAGGCGGCGTTTACCGCGCGTCCCGATCTCGCCGCGCTCAACGACAACTATACCGCGGCCCGCCAATTCAGTACTGCCGAGCGCGAACTGTGGATGCCGACAGTGTCGGCGCTGGCTGCGGTGGGAGGAACTCCGGTGCGCGCGGATCAGATTCAATCCTCGTGGTACGGCGCCGCCGGGGCGAACATCAGCATTCCCGTGTTCAACGGATTCCTCTACAACGCTCGCGCACAGGAGGCAAAGCTGCGCGCCAACGCGGCCGGGGAACAAGTGAGAAACCTCCGCCAGGAAATCGCGCGCGATTTGCGCATTGCAGTTCTGAATGCGCAAAATGCATTCCAACGGATCGGCGTGACGCAGGAAATGCTGAATGAATCGAACATGGCTCTCGATCTTTCACAGGCCCGGTACAAGATCGGCTTGAGCGGCATTGTGGAGCTGACCCAGGCGCAACTGGCGCAAACACAGGCAGAGATTGCCTATGCCAATGCCCGCTACGCCTATCAAACCGCGCTCGCAGTGGTGCGGTTCCAGACGGGCCAGTAGCTTTATGGAAGTTGAGAAGTGCAAGGACTGTGGGCAGAGAATGACACTTTGCGGATTTCTCTTGATTCATGCCGCGCTCTCAATTCCCAGATCGGAGCAACACGATGATTGAGAACTTCAAACTCAAGGTGTTCCGCGTGGTTGCGGACGCGCTGAATTATCGTCGGGCTGCAGACGAGCTTCATCTTACTCAGCCCGCAGTAACGGCACAGATCAGATCATTGGAGGAGAGTCTCGGGATTGCGCTTTTCGATCGAATCGGGCGCGATACGAATCTCACTCAGGCCGGAGCGACTCTCTTGCAGTATGTGCGACAGATAGAAGCTATTACCAACGACGCGATTGCTGCACTTGCACCTTTTGGCGGACAAGAGGGAGCCGAGTTAAGTATAGGAGCTTCCCATACCATCGCCGTCTATCTGTTACCAAAGCTTCTTCCTCAGCTAATGCATGAATGGCCCAAACTCCGGATTCATGTCATAGGCGGAAGTACAAATGAAGCCTTAATGGCTCTGACCACGCATCGGATCGGAATTGCCCTGATTGAGGCTCCTGCGCATCGTCCGGATTTGAAAATCGAAGCATTTGGACAAGATGAATTGGCTCTCATTGTGAGGGCGGACCATCGCTGGACAAAAAAGCCGACGGTAAGAGCTGCAGAATTAGTTCAGGAGCCGATTCTCCTTCGTGAAGCCGGATCTGGTATGCGTCAATTTGTCGAAGAATATCTAGAACGGAACGGTGTATTGCGACAGCAACTTCGTACATCCATCGATATAAATTCCACAGAAGGCATCATTTCCGCGGTGGAGGCCGGACTTGGCATTGGCTTTGTCCCACGGCTTGCGCTTGAGAGAGCGTTGGAGCAGGGAAGCGTCAGGGCGATTCAACTCGAAAACGGTCCGATCAGGCGCGAACTGAGCATTGCGCTTCTCAATGGGCCAGATCCCCAAGGACCTGTGGGGCAATTGCTGGATATCCTCCGAGAACACGGAGCCACAAAGCGTTACAGCATGGAAAAGGCACAAACGAATGAGGAGCCAGGAAAAGTGATTGTGATGGGAAATGTACCAGCAGAAGATCATCGCGGAGCTGCCTCCTGAATGAGCGTCCTTTCTTTCACAATAGCCGTATTTGGCAGCTCCATCCTGGCTGGCTTGCTCGGTGCATTGACGGGACTCGGCGGGGGAGTTGTTATTGTTCCAGTCCTCTGTCTTGTGTTCAAGATTGACCTCCATTATGCGATTGGTGCCTCGCTTGTATCTGTGATTGCAACCTCGTCGGGAGCCGCTGCGGCCTATGTTCGAGAAGGGTACTCCAATATCCGTATCGGAATGTTTTTGGAAGTGGCTACTACGCTCGGCGCTTTGTTCGGAGCGTATCTGACAGCCAAAGTCTCCGGAAACTGGATTGGAGTAATCTTCGGCGTGGTGCTCTTATACTCAGCGTGGGCTTCTTTGCACAAGACTGCGACAGAACCGAAGAGTTCCCAACCGGACTCTCTCGCGATGCGGCTGAAGTTTAGGGGATCCTATCCAGTCCAAAGCGGCAAAGAAGAGTATGTCGCTCAACATGTTCCGGGCGGCTTCGGCATTATGTTCGTTGCAGGAACGCTCTCTGGTTTATTGGGGATAGGCTCGGGGGCAGTGAAGGTCCTGGCGATGGACCAGGTGATGAAGTTGCCCTTCAAGGTTTCTACGACTACCAGCAACTTCATGATCGGTGTAACAGCTGCGGCTAGTGCTGGATTCTATCTAAGCCGCGGATACATTCTCCCAAGCCTGTCGATGCCGGTCGTACTAGGAGTTCTCGCGGGCTCTCTTGTTGGATCTCGCATTCTCGTCAATGCTCATGT
>DASRLI010000052.1:0-8234 GCA_035648535.1 Occallatibacter sp.
GCCGACACCGCGTGTCCATTCTCCGCCGTTATGGTAGCCTCGCCTTAACGACCATCGCCGCATCCCGGTGGTGCCCACTTTGGCCAAGTCTTCATAGAGCCTGGGAGATACACCTGCATGAGTGTCAAGTATGACCTGATCGTCATTGGCTCCGGGCCCGCCGGTCAACGCGCCGCCGTGGCCGCGTCCAAGATGAACAAGCGCGTGGTCGTCGTCGAGGCGCGCACCGTCGTCGGCGGCGTCTGCATCAACACCGGAACCATCCCCTCCAAGACCATGCGCGAGGCAGTGCTTCACCTCTCCGGCTACAACTACCGCTCCATCTATGGCATCAATTACAGGGTCAAGGAAAAGATCACCATGGCCGACCTGGCCTTCCGCGTCCAGGCCGTCATCAAAACCGAAGTCGATGTAACCGAGGCACAGCTTTCGCGCAACGGCATCGACGTGGTCCACGGCATCGCCAGCTTCATCGACGCCACCCATGTGCATGTCGCCGGCCCGCAAACCGAAACCACACTCGAAGCCGATCACATCGTCATCGCCGTGGGAACCAAGCCTGCCAGCTCGCCCAAGGTACCCGTGAACGGCCGCACTATCGTCAACAGCGACCAGATTCTCGGCCTTGAAACTCTGCCTCACTCCCTCATCGTGGTCGGGGGCGGCGTAGTCGGCGTCGAATACACCTGCATGTTCGCCGTCCTCGGCGTGCGCGTCACACTCATCGAGAAACGCGACCGCCTGCTCGAGTTCGCGGACCGTGAGATTATCGAAGCTCTCAGCTACCATCTCCGCGACGCCCGTGTAACCCTGCGCCTCGGTGAGGAGGTCGAGAGCGTTGAAGAGCCTTCGCCGGGCACTGTCGTCGCCAATCTCGAAAGCAAGAAGAAGGTCTCCGGCGACGCGCTGCTCTACGCCGTGGGCCGCCAGGGCAATGTCGACGACCTCAACCTTGCCGCAGCCGGCCTCGAAGCCGACAATCGCGGCCGCATCGCCGTAGACGAGCACTACCAGACCAAGGTCGAACACATCTTCGCCGCCGGCGATGTCGTCGGATTTCCCGCTCTTGCTTCTGTCTCCATGGAGCAGGGCCGCATCGCCGCTGCCCGCGCATTCAACGACAAGGCTGCTACCTCCAATCCCGGCTTTTATCCATACGGTATCTACACCATTCCCGAGATCAGCTTCATTGGCAAGACTGAAGAGCAACTAACCGACGAGGACGTTCCCTACGAAGTCGGCATGGCCTACTATCGCGAAGTTGCCCGTGGCCAGATTCGCGGAGATACCACAGGCCGCCTCAAACTCATCTTCAACCGAGAGACCCGGAAAGTTCTTGGCGTCCACATCATCGGAGAGGACGCTACAGAACTCGTCCATATCGGCCAGGCCGTCATGACTCTGGGGGGCACAGTCGACTACTTCATCGACACCGTCTTCAACTACCCCACCCTCGCGGAATGTTACAAAGTAGCCGCCTTCAACGGCCTCGGCCGCCTGCGCCAGTACCAGGCGGACTAGGTGGTGATGAAGATGCTGTGGAAGAGATTGCCATAGTGAATGGTTGGAACTGACTTTGCATCAGGGCACGAATTCATAGCTTGGGAAAAACTCATTCTGGGGGCGCAAGAAGTGTCAGAGCACGACTTCAGTCGTGCCGCAAGCAGCAAGAAAGGCAGCGGGCTTTAGCCCCTGCGGGCAACAAGCAACATCGGACGATTGATGCAGCTCGCAGCTGCGACGAAAAAGCTAGTAGCTGGAAGCTAGCAGCTAGAAGCTAAAAAGGCCCGGAGAGCTTTTTCATGACCACAGCAATCGGCATCGTGATGACCGATCACATCGTTGCAGGCAGGCTTGAGGACCATCGCCTTGTCGCAAAGCCGCTGCGCTATCCCACCGACCCCGCCGAGCCTGACGCACTTGCCGCCCTCCCGCCAACCGAGCTGGTCCATATTCTGGCCACCCAGGTCGCTTTCCTGGCAAAAGCCGATCCCCGCCCAATTGACGCCATCGGTGTCGCCGTTCCCGGTATCATCCGCCATGGCGTCGTGGAGGACTCGCCCAACCTGACCCAGATCAAGGGAATGCAACTCGCACATGACCTGGCCAGAGAACTCGATACCCACGGCATCGCCGCGCACGTCTACATAGCCAACGATGCCGACGCCATCGCCGCGGGAGTAGCCGCCACCCACGGCCGGCTCGAAAAGCTCACCCGCGTCTGGACCATCGGCAACGGTATCGGCTACGGCCGCTGGCCTTATGTCGAAGGCGTCTGGGAGGGCGGCCACATCACCGTCACCCTCGATCCCAAAGAACGCTATTGCGGCTGCGGCGGCCTGGGCCATCTTGAAGGCATCATGGGCTACCGCGCCATGCGCATGCGCTTCCTCGACCTCGAACCCGAAGAAGTATTTGCCCACGCCAAGCAGGGCGACCAGCGCTGCCGCGAGTTTGTCGACCTGTGGCACCGCGCACTGGCCGCAGCCACCGCATCGTTCATCCACATCGCCGGCCCCGGCCGCTTCTACTTCACCGGCCACAACGTGGGCTTCGTCGAGCTTCCCTTGTTGCGCGCCCACATCGAAGCCATGGTCAAGATGACCCCGCTGCAAAGCTTCACGCTTGAAATTCTGCCTCCCGACGACGAAACCGCCCTCCTCGGCGCCGGCGTCTCCGCCCTCCGCGCATTAGCAACGTAGTCATGTGCGATGCGTCGCACAAGAAGCTATAGTCATCCCCACAAATCTGACATCCTGAGCGACCGTAGCGGAGCGAAGGGAGTCGAAGGACCTGCGGTTGCTTTTCGTCGCAATTCCTCCGGACCTACAATCCCCTACTGTCGGTTCTTTTTCTTGCTCGCGACTCGCGGCCAGTATTGAAACTCATCGGAGAAGAGTTCTCCGTTGAGATCTGCCACGCGTTGCTGCAAACGCGTCTGTGCGTCTGCAATGGCCTGGTTGTAGATCACTGGCCCCACTTCCTCAATGAAGAAGTCAAGCAATAATCCCGCACCCAGATTGCCAATCGGCTCAGGCAGATTCTCTTCGAAGTAGCGCTGCACGGAAGCGATTGCAGCCGCGCGCGCTTGTTTTGACAATTCAACGGTCATCATCCTGATGAGTGCCCCCTTCGAGAAAGTCTACAGCCGCTCCAAAGCTCAATAGGTGACCTGCGCACTACCGATTTCGCCAGCCGTGTGCACCAAAATTCGAAATCCGCAGCATCATTTCAATTCAAGCGGCGATACCATAAGGCATGATTCTGCAAGACCATTGGCAACACATCTATCAGACGAAGTCTCCAGTGGAGACGAGTTGGTTTGAGCCTCGCCTGCAAACATCTCTCGACTGGATTTCAGAAGCGGCCCCCGATCGGTCTGCTTCCATCATCGACGTGGGAGGCGGCGAGTCCACGCTGTCCGATGATCTGCTTGCCATGCACTATCGCTCTCTCACCGTCCTCGATATTGCTGAGGCCGCGATCACGAAATCCCGAAACCGCCTCGGTGCTGCGGCAGAGAAAATCAATTGGCTCGTTGGGAATGTAATCGAGGTTGCACTTCCTCCTCGCGCTTACGATGTATGGCACGATCGCGCAGTCTTCCACTTCTTGACCGAGCTCGATCAACGATTAGCTTACGTGCGCCAGCTTTCCTCATCTCTCAAAACTGGCGGACACGTCGTGATCGCGACCTTCGGGCCTCAGGGACCAGAGAAATGCAGCGGGCTCGTCACCATGCGCTACAACGCGGAATCGCTGCAGCGGGAATTAGGGCAAGATTTTCGTTTGGTAAGAAGTTCGGTGGTCGAACACCACACCCCGTTCGGGACGGCGCAACAATTCATCTACTGCCATTTCACCATGGGATGATTGGGGCAATGCCCTCCGCAAAACTGTGAGCCATTCTTCGCGGCCTTCCCGACACTGCCCCATACCCTCTAGTAATTGCGCAAATAAGTCCGCGACAACCGGTCGTGCCAGCTCAAGTGGTCATCGTCGAAGATGGCCCACACCAGCCCCAGCCCCAACGGCAGCACAGACAATATCAGCGACACCAGTCGGCCGCACCTTTGCGCGCGCGTGGGGTTATGGCCCTCAAACGTGCACAGCGAAATCCCTGCGTATTTCATGCCCGGCGTACCATTGGCCAGGGCGTAGAAGAAAGATACGTAGAGCGCGCTGGCAACCAGAATCGCCGCGGCCGCTCCCACTTCCACTACCCTGAACGAAGGCAGCACATCCATTTTTGCCGCGGTCACGACTACAGCCGTCAACACCGCGCACATAATCAGCGCGCCATCCACCGTCAGAGCCATCAGCCGTAGGCTCAGCGGCGCCAGCCGCACATTCTGGGCTTCGCTCTCGCGCGGCTGTGGTTCTCTCAGAGATTCCTGGGGAGATTCATCCAGGAACTCGCGCGGGGGCTGCGCATCCAGCTTGATCCCCGACCATTCCGGACCTGTCCACGCGGGCGCTGACGCCTCGCCAATCACTTCGTTCGCCACGGGCTCAATCGAGATGGCTCCGGGGTCCACTTCAAAAATGCTCAGTTGCGTTCCACGCTCAACAAGCGCGGCGTAAGGCCCTTCAGCCCGCCGGGGACGTACCTTGCGCGTGGCTATAATCTCGCGCGGAAACTCAATCAGATTTGCATGAATCGGCAGTGCCGCTTCCACAATCTCAATCGCTTCGCTTTCGCTCGCTTCCGGTGCTGGCCTTGCATTCTCTCGCCAGTCCGTCATATCCACCTCTAAATAGTCAGAACCGTGCCTTGCGCGGCCTCCTGCAGGTTCAGCCTGCCGCACCGGCATATCCGGCTCCCATCGAATTTCAAACCCCCGTCCGTCAGAAGCTTGTTCTTTAGTGACCTTGCTTGCAGAGGGTACATCGGCATCGTCGCACTCGGCCGTTGAATTCTTTCGTCCGGATTGCCGCTCCTCAATCACTGCGTGAGAAGTGTGCACCTCCCACGCGGGCTCAGCGGCTGTGGCAGCTTCCAGCCCGGCCAGTACGGATTCAGCCGCAGCCTGGGCCTCAAGCGCAGCACGAGACGCGGCCTCGGCGGCGCGCACGGCGGCGCGGGCCTCATCGGCCAGTTGTTCGCTATAGCTGGGTGCGTTGGCATAGCGCGCGGCTACACGCGCTGCCGCTGCTACGGCACGGCTGCTGGCGCTATGGTGGGCTTCAGAAAGTTCTTCTGGCTCCGTCGACGAAGATCCCTTGCGGTTCTTGTGCTCGGCAATGCGCCGGTTGACCTCTTGTTTCCAGGAGGGTGAAGGTGTGGCCTTATTCGGCATTGTACTCAAAGCTATCGTATCCCTTCCGGCATGGTTCTTGGCCCTGTGTCAGCACCTCACCGTTGTTCGGGCCCGCAACGAGCCCGGGAATAAAACCAGGGCATCGCAGACAATTCGTACAGTCGAAAAAAGGAGATACGCGGAACAATAAGGGAACGGCCCGCATCTTGTGTACGTGACCGGTACGATCTACCCGAATTTATTTGCTGCCAGAGCTACGTGGTGCGCGTCCCATCGAAGATAGCCCGGTTTTGCTATGCTGGCCTTGCACCGGTCTCAGGTCTAGGGATGCGTCCTCGTAACTTAGTATTTATCACGATGTTGGCCCTCTGTCACCTACAACTTAGGGGGCAAGCGTTGACCAATGCGTTACCTTCGGCCGAGCTGGGCGCTGCCGGCATCACTACCAACGCCTCTGACAATGCAACCGCGCAACTCCCTGACGACCCGGGTCAGGAGATTCTCCCCATCGCTGTTCCTGAGCCTGTACCCGCAGTCGGAGTGCCCGTCCAACTGGACGCGGATCGCCAGACGCGGGTGGGAGACGTGCTGACCCTCGACGGCAACGTGGTGGTCCACTACCGCGACTACATTCTCCGCGCAGACAAGGTGGTCTATCACCAATCCACCTCCGTACTTGAAGCTGACGGCCATCTGCAACTCTCCGGCGGCCCCAATGGTGTGCTCATAAACGCCTCTCATGGCGACATGCGGCTCAACATGCACACGGCGCGCTTTTACAACGTAAGCGGGTCGCAGGGACTGCACTCGGGCGGCCGCTCCAGTGTCTACTCCACATCCAATCCGTTCCTGTTTACGGCCAGAGTCCTTCTCCAGACTGGTGAGGATAACTACCGCCTCATTGACGGCACCATGACCAACTGCCGCCTGCCCAGGCCCGATTGGCAGATCATCTCTCACGCCATCAAACTCGAAGACGGCAAGGCTTCCACCTCCAATTCCTTCTTCAAGCTTCTTGGGTTGCCGGTTTTCTATCTGCCCTACCTGCGCCATCCAATCGATGAGACCGGCCGCGAGAGCGGATTGCTGATTCCCGTCGTAAGCAATTCGTCCATCAAGGGCTTCATCGTTGGCGAACAGATCTATTACGTCATCAACCGCAGCATGGACATGGTCGTCGGCGCGGAGCTCTTCAGCAAGCGCGGCTGGGCCCCCAACGGAGACTTTCGCTACAGGGGCCGGGACCTCGACCACCTGATCGTGCGCTGGAATGCCCTGCTCGACCGTGGTGTGTTGCAGGAGATTGGAAGCACCATCTCTCCCGCAATCAATCAGCCGGCCGCCACCCTTCCCGGCCCGGTCGGCTACGAACGCGTCAACCAGGGCGGAGTGGATGTGGTCGCCGAAGGGCGCAAGGACCTCACGCCCCATACCCATGCCGCCGGCACCGTCGAATACCTGTCCAGCTATCTTTACCGGCTGGTGTTCAACGACAACTTTACGCAGGCCATCAGCTCTCAGGTGGCCAGCAACGTCTCCTTGACTCACTCGCGCAATGGAGTCATCCCGTCAGTTTCGCTGGGCCGCTTTGAGACTTTTGCCAGCTCCGCCAACGGCGACGAGGCGAGAATTCTGCACATGCCCAGCCTGCGGTTTGACACACTCGACAGGCCGTTGGCGGCCTCGCCTGTCTACTGGGGGCTCGGCTCCTCGCTCAGCTATCTCAGCCGCTCCGAGCCCCGTTTCCACGCCCGCAACGTGGGCCGCATCGACATCTATCCCCATGTTTCCCTTCCCTTTGGCGGCGGCGGTTGGAGAGTGATTCCTGAAGCTGCCCTCCGTGGCACCTCCTACACCATCAGCCAGATTCCCGATCTGACGGACTTGCGGCACGGCGTCCCCACCATCAGCCACGATCCGCTCCACCGCATCGATGTCGAGGCGGGCGTTACTGTCCGGCCTCCGACCCTGGAGCGCGACTTTGTCCTCGCCCGCTGGAACCGGGTGATGCGCCACGTTATCGAACCAGAGTTGACCTACCGGTTTGTGGGCGGCATTGGCGCACAAGCCCGTAACGTGCTCCTCACCGACACAGACGACATCGCCACAGACACTAACCAGGCCGGCTTCTCGCTCACGCAGCGCCTCTACCTCCGCCCCAGGAGCGAGCAGCCCTGCGCCAATACTGAGGACCCCAGTGAGTGCCCGGCCCCACAGCGCGAGTGGGCCAGTTGGCAGATCGCCCAGAATGTCTTTATCGATCCCAACTTCGGTGGTGCGCTCATCCCCGGCCGCCGCAACGTCTTCGATTCCACTCTCGACATGACGGCCGTGGCCTTCCTCACATCGCCCCGCAACCTCTCGCCCATTACCTCTCGGGTCCGCTTCGAGGCCATTGACAATCTGCGCATCCAATGGGATCTCGACTACGATCCCAGGCAGGGCGAACTGACCTCTGACAACCTGTATGCCGGCTACAGTTGGGGCCGCACCACCGTGGGCCTGGGTCATGCCCTGCTCAATGCCGTGGACGAAAGCCGCGGCTCCGCTTCCACCATCAAGAGCCAGCAGTTGCAGCCCTTCTTCAGCATCGGCAAGCAAAGCGGCGTCGGCTTCAACATGGCTGCCAACGGCGGGTACGACTTCGTACTCGGGCAGGTCCAATACGCCGGTGTGCAAGCCACTTACAACTGGGACTGCTGCGGACTCACCATCGGCTACCGCCGCTTCCAGCTCGGCTCGGTCCGCGACGAAACCCAGTATCTCTACAGCTTTACCATCGCAAACTTCGGCTCCGTCGGCGACATCCGCCGCTCCAACTCCATCTTCCGCGACCCCACCCTGCCCCCCGCCTACTAGCAACACGCCGAGCCCGCGCAGGTCGTAAAGGGTATGGGCTTCAGCCCGTACATCTGCTCTGCAAAATGAGTAAATATCCTCCGGCAGTGGGGTACCAGACCGATGGTCTGGACA
>DASRLI010000053.1:0-8143 GCA_035648535.1 Occallatibacter sp.
TGAATGGAATTCTCTTCATTGCACGCTGGAACAACAACGGTGAGATCGGGTCCATCGCCGGAAGCTAACGGAGGCAGCGAGCCTGGGTCGATGCGAGTCAGGTCGGGCAACCTAGCCATTCCCCGCAAGCACGCGACGGCATGCCAAAGCCAGGCAAGCGCCAGCAGCCAACTCAAGCCCAGAAATATCTGTCCCGCGAGGTTTGCCGAAACCATTCTGCAAGTATCGCTGAAAGTGGCGGCCGCGCGAACAGCCCAACCCATCCGTTGTTTACCGCATCAAGCTCCGGGCTGAATTTGTTCTTCCAGCGGAGGCGCACATCGCACACCCGCTCGCAGAATCAGCGCGGAGATGACCAGGAAGATTAGCGTTGCGCCAAGCCCGATGCTGAGATTCGAATGATCTGATATGGCGCCGATAATCTGCGGAGAGAATGTATCCCCGAAAAAGTGAATGCAGAAGAGATTGACGGAGATTGCAGTAGCGCGCACCGGCGCGGAAACCGAGTTCACGATTGCCGCGTTCAGCGGCCCCGTGTTGAGGAAGAGAAAGAACTCCGCCGCAAATAACGAAGGGATCGTCCACGCGCGTGGACCAAAGAAGATCATCGCGCCACACGGCAGCGTCAGCAGCACGCTCCAGAATGAGAGCAGGTACAGCGCGCGGTAATTGGTGCGCAGCCAGATCTGCGCTATCCAGCCGCCGGTGAGGGTTCCGGCGATGCCGTCTACAACAGTGATGGCGCCTACTGTAAGGCTGGCGTTGGCTACCGAGAGGCCGACATTGCGATGCAGAAATGTTGGCATCCACGCGGAAATCCCGCCCATCGCAAAGGTCAGCGTGGCCAGGCCCATGGTCGCTGTCAGAAAGGCCGGATTGCGAAAGATTCCGAAGACAGTCGCGCGGTCGGTGGTCGAGCGGACGCGGTCCGAAGCCCCCCGCACAGGCTCGCGGCCAAAGCCCGCGTAGAGCCCCGCAATCACGAAGCCGGGAATCGCACAAATGAAAAACGGAGCGCGCCAGCCCCACGTCGTACCCAGTTCCCCGCCCGCCAGGTAGCCGAGAGCCGCACCCACCGGAATCGCGAGGTAGAAGATTGAAAGGATGCGGTTGCGGTCGCGTTCTGGATAGAAGTCCGCCAGCACGGCCGGCGCAAAGATGCTGAACGTTGCTTCGCCTACGCCGACGAAGGCCTGGCGCATGTAGAAGGTCCAGTAGCCGTGGACCCACACCGTGGCCAGCGTGGCAAGGCTCCAGAGAACCGCGCCCGCAATAATGAGCGGCTTGCGGCGGTAGCGGTCGCCGAGCCAGCCCGTGAGCGGCGCGGCAAACATGTAAAACACAAACATCGCCGTGGTAAGCGCGCCCATCTGCTGGTCTGTTGCATGAAACTCACGCTGGATGAGCGGCTGCGCGCCCGGAAGTATGTAGCGGTCGATGAAGTTGATCAGGTTTAGGCCGATGAGCAGCAGAAACGTCCCAAGGGCGGGATTGAGGCGGGCACGAAACGATGAAGGCGCAGTGGACAATTAAGTTCGATCTCGCTTAATTCGTCGAGAGGCAACGAATATCACAGCGGGCTATCGACGGCCCACTGCTTTCAGGAGCGATCAGGCCGTCGGCCGCGGCCAGCGTGCTTCCACGGTAGTCCCAATCCCGCCGCGCGGACGGAACTCGCCGCGAACAACAGCCCACACCGGATCGCAGGCTTTCACCACGTCTTCCAGCACCTGGTTGACAATGTTTTCCTGAAAGATGCCCAGATTGCGGTAACTGAATAGGTACTCTTTCAGCGACTTCAGTTCCAGGCAGCGCTCGCGCGGCATGTACCGGATCGTGAGGATGCCAAAGTCCGGCAGGCCGGTTTTGGGGCACACGGAGGTCAATTCCGGGTCGTCGATCAGGATTTCATAGCCCGGAAACTGGTTCTGCCACGTTTCAATGGCTGGAAATGCAAAATCAAGGCCCGCTTTGGCATGTTCATCGGTGTAGCGTGGATTCAAAACCATACCGTTATTGTACGGGGCCGGAGGATTGTGCCGTTCACAACGTCAATGCAATTTTTCCGCTTCTCAAAGCCATGTTATTGAGTCCTATATACTGGCACTGGTTACATAAATGGCTGAAGAGAAAAAGCAATCGACCCGGCTCCGTCTCTGGCTTTGGAGAGGTCTCGCTATCGTACTTATCATCGTGTTCTTCACGACGCGATACATGCTTCGTGACCGGCTTGAGGTCCGCGAAGAGCAGGTCGGGCACGAGATACTGCGGAACACGATAAGCACCAACGGCCGCGTCGAGCCAGAGGTGAACTTCCAGTTCTACAGCCCACTTGCCACTACGGTGAAGGCGGTTTATGTGCAGGCCGGCGACAAGGTCAAGGCCGGCACGCTGCTCATGCTGTTGAGCGACGTTGACGCGCGAGCCCGTGAGGCCACGGCAGAAAGCGGTGTAAAGTCGGCCCAGGCAGCGCTGGATGCAGCTACCCACAACGGAACCCAGGAGCAGCAACAGTTGGCGGCCGGCGACATTGCTCGCGCGCGGCTGGAGCGCGACCAGGCACAACACGATCTGGATGCGCTCATCAAGTTGAACTCGACCGGAGCGGCTTCGGCCAGCGAGGTAAGTGCGGCGCGGCAACGTCTTCAGACAGCGGAAGCCAGCCTGCACGCATCCGAAACCAGCGCGAATAGCCGCTACTCGCCCGCAGAGGTGGCGCGGGCTCAGGCAGCGCTTGCCGACGCCGAGGCAAGTCTTACGGCCGCGCGGCAGGTGGTAGCTCAAACTGCTCTCCGCGCACCAGTGGCGGGAACGGTGTATAGCGTGGATGCCACACGCACCGAGTACGCCGAGCAGGGCAAGTTGCTGCTGCAAATGGCGGACCTATCGAATGAGCGCGTGCGAGCCTATTTCGACGAGCCGGACATTGGCCGCTTGGAGGTGGGCCAGAAGATCCTCATCAAATGGGATGCAAAACCCGGCCAGGAGTGGCACGGACACATTGAGCGCGCTCCTGTGACGGTAATTACCTACGGAACGCGGAACGTCGGCGTCGTGCTGGTCGGAGTCGACGATGAAGATGGCGGCTTGCTTCCCGATACCAACGTAAACGTTACGGTCACCACCTCAAGCGAGCCCAACGCCCTGAGTATTCCGCGCGAAGCGCTCTTGTCTCAGAACGGCCAGCCCTATGTCTTCAAAGTGGTGAACAACAGCCTGGTGCGCACGCCGGTTACAACAGGAATTGTGAACCTGACCCGCGTTGCTATTCTCAGCGGACTCAAGGAGGGCGATTGGGTGGCAACCGGAACAACCACTGGACAGCCCTTGCAGGAAGGCGTTCCGATCAAGGCTGTCAGGTGATCCCTTGTCCTTCAAAGCGACTGTGCGCTCCAGCCCGCGGGGTGGCATTGGGGCTGCTGGCAGCAATGGCAACTGTCACGGGTGCCGCGCAGGGAGCAAGAGAGACACAGACGCTCTCCCAGGCCAATCAGGCTCTGCAAGCCGGCGACGCAGACAAGGCCCTGGCTCTGCTTGGTTCCCTACCCCAGGGTGGAACGTCGCTCGCTGCGGCTCAAAACCTGCAATGCCGGGTCCACTACACGCTGCAGCAGTGGGACGACGCCGCGCGAGAGTGCGAACAGGCGGTCCGGCTCGACGATCAGAACTCCGTTTATCACTGGTGGCTGGGCCGCGCTCTGGGTGAAAAGGCTGACCGTGCTTCGTTCATCAGCGCGTTTTCGCTCGGCAAGCGTGTACGGGTCGAGTTCGAAGCTGCGGCACAGCTGAATCCGCGCAACGCCGAAGCGCTCACCGATCTTGGCGAGTTTTACAAGGAAGCCCCATCGGTGGTTGGGGGCGGAACCGGCAAGGCAGAGCAAGTGGCCGCGCAACTGGACAAAATTGACGTGGCCCGTGCCCACCAGTTGCGAGCGCGCATCGCCGAGGGACGCAAGGATTACGGCACGGCCGAGCGGGAGTATAAGGCATCGATTGCGGCCGCCGCGCACCCGGCCCCGCAATGGGCTACACTGGCCAGCTTCTATCGCCGCAGGGAGCGCTGGCCGGAGATGGAGTCGGCGATCCACAGTTGTGTAAGCGCGGCGGAGCGCGACAAGCACGCGGACGTAGCGCTCTACGACGGCGCAGGAGTGCTCACTGAATCCAATCGCGATCCAGCGCTCGCGGCCCGGATGCTCGAGGAATATTTGGCCGGCTCTTCAAAGACCGAGGAGGCGCCTGCATTTGAGGCGCACCTGCGGCTGGCGCGTCTAAAGAAACAATCGGGCGACGCAGCGGGCGCGCAGCGGGAGATTACAGCCGCACTCCAGTTGGCCCACAATTACAAGCCCGCACTGGATTTCAAGCATTGACAGGAAAAATGCATTTGAAGATCGGTACCAATTCGCGCAGGACCCCGATGCTGACCTCAAAGCGAACCGTCACGCAAATATTGCCGCGAGTCATTATCGGATTAGCGCTTGCAACCGCGCCTGCCCTCCTCTCCGCCCAGGTTTCGCTGCGCACCATTGTGGAGCTTGCACAGCAAAACAGTAGCTCAGTCAAACTCGCCCAGGCCGATGTACAAAAGGCACAAGCCTCCCTCGACCAGACCGAGGACGCATATATCCCCAACTTCGTTATCGGCTCCCAGATCGGCTATTCGCATGGTTTCCCCACTGGCCAGCCCTCGGTTGGAAGCGCCTCCATGCAGTCGCTGGTTCTGAGTTACTCGCAGCGTCAGTACACCAAATCTGCGCGCGCTGGTCTTGAGGCCGCCAACCTGTACCTCAAAGATGCCCGCGAGCAGGTGGCTCTGGACGCCTCCACTACCTACATTGAGCTCGACACCGTGAGCCGCGAACTCGCAGCCGCTCGCCAGCAGGAATCCTTCGCCGCGGACCTGGTTCGGATCGAGCAGCAACGCACCGAGGCCGGCGTCGACCCGCTCAGCGATTTGTTGCAGGCACAACTGACAGCAGCGCAATTAAAGCTGAAGCGGCTGCATCTGGAGACGCGCACCGGCACCCTCGCAAAGCAACTTGCCGCCTTTACCGGCATGCCCCCCGACTCGATTCTCGCGGACCACGCAAGCATCCCTGAGATTCCCGCCGTCACTGCGGGTGAAGCACTGCGCAGCCCTCTCGGCATCGATGCCGCCAACGCGGTCGCGCGCTCCAAGCAGTTCCAGACCCGCGGAGACGACCTGGCGTGGCGCCGGCCTCAGATCGCCTTCGGGGCCGTGTACAACTACGACTCCAACGAGCTGAACAGCTACAGCACCTATTACAACCACTTCACCCCCAACAACGTCAGCTTTGGCCTCCAGTTCACAATTCCCTTTTTCGACTTTGCCCTGCGCGCCAAAGCCAAGGTCTCTGCAGCCGATGCCCTGCGCTCCAAGGTTGAGGCCGAGCAGGCCCAACGCCAGAACGATGTCCAGATTGCCACGCTCTCCGGCAGCCTGCGCGAACTGGATGCTCTGGCCGAGATCGCCAGCCTCAAACAGCAAATCGCCGACGCGCAGTTAAAGACCGTGCTGGCGCAACTGGAGTTGGGAAACGGATCCGGTACCGGCCAGGGCGCAACGCCGCAACTAACTCCCAAGGCCGAACAACAGGCGCGCATCAACGAGCGGCAGAACTACGAAGACGCGCTCGATGCCGGATTCGATCTGAGCAAGGCCCGGCTCAATCTGCTCAGGGCGTTGGGCCACATGGAAGACTGGTTGAACGAGCTCCATGCCAAGCCGCAATAACCCCCTGGCCCCGCCGCATCTCAGTTGCCAATAGAAAATCAGGCGTGTGGCCTTTGGCCAGCCCGTAAACCCTGCAAAATCAATGCGAAAACCCAGCAGGTGCGGCCCTGAGATAAACGCAGAGAAATCGGCTCAGAAACCGCAGGAATGTTAGAATTAAGGGGATGCCTATGCCCCTGAAAACACTTCTCCTGAACCCGCCCTCGTTTGAAAACTTCGACGGAGGCGCGAGCTCGCGCTGGCCCGCAACGCGCGAGATTGAATCCTACTGGTACCCGGTGTGGCTAACCTACCCGGCCGGCCTTCTGGAGGGTTCCCGCGTACTCGACGCCTCCCCCCACCATGTCTCCGCGGAAGAAACCATCAAGATCTGCAAGGACTACGAGTTCCTGGTGCTTTTCACCTCGACGATGGGCTGGGAAAGCGATCAGCACTTGGCCAAAGCCATCAAAGAAGCCAATCCGTCGATTCGCATCGCCTTCGTCGGCCCACCGGTGACCACCGACCCCGACCGCGCTCTGAACGAGTGCTCGGTCCTGGACTTCATCTGCCGCCGCGAATTCGATTACTCCGTTGTCGAGTTTGCCCAGGGCAAGCCGCTCAGCGAGATTCTCGGAATCAGCTACAAGCTGGACGGAAAGATCATCCACAACCCCGACCGCCCGCAGATCGAAGACCTCGACGCGATGCCTTGGGCCACCAAAATCTACAAGCGCGACATGGACGTGACGCGCTACACCGTGCCCTTCCTGTTGCATCCTTTCATCGCGCTCTACTCCACGCGCGGCTGCCCGGCGCAGTGCACCTTCTGCCTGTGGCCGCAGACGCTGAGCGGACATGCGTGGCGCAAGCGTTCCACGGACGATGTGGCCGCTGAGCTAGCCTGGGCCAAACAGAACTTCCCCGATGTGAAGGAATTCTTCTTCGACGACGATACCTTCAACATCCAGAAGGCGCGCACGATTGAGCTGTGCGAAAAGCTGAAGCCGCTGGGCCTGACCTGGAGCTGCACCTCACGCGTGACGACTGACTACGACACCCTGAAGGCGATGAAGGAAGCCGGCTGCCGGCTGCTCATTGTGGGGTTCGAGTCCGGCGATCCGCAGATTCTGAAAAACATCAAGAAGGGCGCGACTGTAGAACGTGCGCGCGCCTTTGCGAAAGACTGCCACGACCTCGGTCTGACGGTTCACGGCGACTTCATTCTCGGCCTGCCTGGCGAGACCAAGGAGTCAATCCGCAACACGATCAACTTTGCCAAAACTCTGGATTGCGAAACCATCCAGGTCAGCATCGCGCACGCGTTTCCGGGCACGGAATTTTACGAATTCGCGGCCAAGAACGGCTTCATCACCAACGAGAAGATGGAAGACGGCGGCGGCCACCAGATGGCGCACATCGAGTATCCGGGCCTGCCCGTTGACTACGTGATGGAAATGGTGCACCGCTTCTACGACGAATACTACTTCCGTCCCAAGGCTGCATTCCGCGTAGTGTGGAAAGCGTTTGTGAATCGTGACCTGCCCCGCCTGTACGTCGAGGCCAAGTCGTTCATGAAGCTGCGGGCGCAGCGCAACAAGGCTTACAAGATTGCGCGCAACCAGAAAGCTGGGCCATCAACCCCGGTGGGCGCCGGCGCATAGCCAAACCCGATTTCTCTCCAGGAATGGGTGCCCCATCCTAACCGTTTCGCGCGTTTTGCGAATCGGTTAGGGTGGGATTCTCTGAACTCCCACCAGCGTCCTTTTCGTCTGGACCGAAACGCACAATGGCTCACCATAAACTTTTGCCGCGGCAATACCTGATCCTGGGATTGGTGGCCGTGTCAGCTCCCCTTGGCGACACCTGCCTTTCGCGCGGCATGACCAGCTTGCCGGCTATTTCGCTAGCGCATCCCTTGACTCTCATCGCGGCAGTGTTCACGCCCTGGATTGCAGTGGGCATCGCGCTCCTGATCGGCTTCTTCGCCAGTTATCTCACCGCTCTCTCGTGGGCCGATCTAACCTTCGTGCTCCCGGCCACCGCCTTCGGCAACGTGATCGTTGCGCTGCTCTCGCGCTTCTGGCTTCACGAAGCCATCTCGATCGAGCGCTGGGCAGGGATTGTACTCATCACCGTGGGAGTAGGATTTGTCGCGAACGGCCCATCGCTTACGGAAAGACCTGTGTCCGCGGCCGAGTTGCCCGCCGTTCCTGTTGAGCAAGTAGCGCAGGAGGAACAGGCGCGATGACAATTCCTGCCTCCGTTTCGCCCACCAGTTTCTGGACCGCCACCGCCATGATCGCGGCCGTAGTCGTCTGCTCCACCACCGGCGAAGTCCTCACCGCCGCTGCAATGAAATCCATCGGCGACCTCGATGACATCCGCGCCCACTCGGGCCTCAAG
>DASRLI010000054.1:0-2780 GCA_035648535.1 Occallatibacter sp.
CTACTGGACGGACGGGCGTCAGTGGATCAATAGCCCCGGCTACGAAGACGGTTCCGTTGACTTCTCGCGGCCTGTCAATCCGGGTTGCCTGGAATGCCACGCGACGTACATCCGACCGCTCTCACAGGATCCAGGCACGAATCGTTATGACAGAGACAGTCTGGTGCCCGGAATCTCGTGCGAGAGATGCCATGGTCCAGGCGCCGAGCACGTCGCAAGACAGAAAGCCGGTTCAGCTTCCGCATCGACTGGACAAACGATCTTGAATCCGGCGAAGTTTTCTCGCGACAGGCAGGTGGATATGTGCGCACTGTGCCACAACGGTATTCAGCGTGAAGCTATCGCACCGGCGTTTTCCTATATGCCCGGCAAGCGGTTGAGCGATTACTTTCGACTCTTGCAGACAGATCTAGCAGAGCATCCGGATGTTCACGGCAATCAGGTGGGCCTGCTGAAGAGAAGCCGCTGCTACTTATCGTCGCCGAACATGACCTGCTCGACCTGTCACGACGTGCATGCGAAGGAGCGGCCAGCTGCATCGTATTCGGCGAAATGCCTGACCTGCCATCAGTGGCAGAGCTGCGGTCTTTCAAAAACTATGGGACATTCCATTGCGAATAACTGTATCGATTGCCACATGCCAGTTGAGCCGACAAGGGTGATCGTCTCAGAAACGGCGGATCATGTCGTTCGAGCGACGATGCGAAATCACTGGATCAAGATCTATCCCGGCACGGGCAAGCCGTGAGACAACACTGAGCGGCGCTTGGAACGCCGATTCGAATCAACGAGGGATGCGCTTGCGGGATATAAACAGGACGCGTTGTGACATCCGGCCTTTACGGCGTAGTGGAGAACATAGCTACTGCTGTGGGGTCTGATGAGATTCAAGGAGCTTTTGGTAGAGGGCCTGGCTTGCCTGAAGGGATTCTTTGTCCATCACGCTTGCTTTGGCGAACTCGGCTTTAGCATCCTCTTTTCTCCCCGAGGATTGATACAACTTCGCCAGGCGCCAGTGCGGCGCAACGTCTTTCGGGTCGAGAGCAATCGCTTTCTGAAGCTCGCTTATTGCGTCGTCCTTTCGGCCCTCCTCCCCATATACAATTCCGAGATCGAGGTGCACAAGGGCAAATGACGGATCCGCAACGGCCTTTTCCAGCTCTGGCAGCGCCTTTGCGTAGTCATCCAAGTGAACATAGGAATCTCCAAGATAGGCTCGCGCCTGGAGATGATGGGGATCATTGTCGATCTCGGCCTGAAACTCTTTCGCTGCTTCCGAATAGTGATTTTGGGTCCAAAGGAGATAACCCAGCCCGAAGTGGACGTTAGGCTCTTTCGGATTTGATCGAACGGCGGCGCGAAATAGTTCAGTCGCGCCCGCGTTGTCACCCGTCTCGTCCAAGGCTTCGCCGGCCAGCATGTCCGCCTCTGCCGATTCGACATTCAGGGCAAGAATCTGCTTGTAGACATCGAGAACGCACTGATTTTGTTTGCTCCACAAGCAACTGTGGGCGAGCGCCAGCCGGAGGGGGAGGCTCTGCGGATCTCTTTCCGCCGCCTTCCGCAGATATGGAATCGCTACAAAATAGTCCCCCATACCGTAGTGCGCCATGCCGAGCAGGATTGTAAGGCGCTGGTCGTTAGGATGCTTGTTGAGCTCGGAGGTGAAGGGCTTGATGGAGTCTTTGAAGTCTTTGGCCTTGAAGAGCGCGAGGCCGAAATTCATCTGGAGCCCCGGCATCCCAGGATTGAGTGCGAGCGCTTTGCGGTAGTTGGCGATGGCGTCGTCGTAGCGTTCCTGACGGGCTTCGATGAGGCCGAGATGCGCGAAGGCCTCTGCGCTCTTCGGATTGCTGCGAGCGATGTTTTGCCACGCCTGCTCGGCTTCAGCATTCTGCCCCCGCTGCTCAAGTGCCATGGCATTCTGACGGGCACTGTCTTGAGCGGAGAGGATGGTGGTTCCGGGGATTACAACCCACAGCACTCCCAGCAGCAACCATGTTTGACTTTGGCGCTTCACCTTGTCCCCGGCGGTACTTCAGCACGCAAACGTTTCATCATAAATATCTTGGGTGCGGATTTTGGCACCACTGCGAATCTCAATAAAGATCATCCTAACAAATCCACAGCGGAGCTACAGAGAGGCGCCGGACGGGCACGGGATCTTCTTTTTCCGCGGATTCAATTGTAGCAATCCCACGGGAATTTCACTGTCATACGATTGCGTTTGTTTTGCTGGGGGTTAAGCGATGATGTGTCGTGATGAATCGTTTTTTGCAAATGGGCGAAAGAGATTGCAGCGAATTCATTGTTGTAAGTTCATGCAGAGAATCCGAACTGGTTCTAATAGCCGTGAAGGTGTGTGATCTGCGATTCGCACTGCTACCCTGCAAAAAGAAGAGGCGCGGCAGGATACCTGCCGCGCCCCGATGTAAAAGCTGGTTTAGAAGATCAACCGGCCTGCCAGTTCAAGTGTTCGTGGGTCATACGTACTGGTGACCTTGCCAAAGCTGCCTGTGGAGGTTCCATCACTATTGAAGCCCTGGAATGACCCGCCGATGTTATTGAACTCCGTGTGGTTGAAGGTATTGTAGGACTCCACACGAAGTTCGAAGCGCGCGTGTTCGGTCATAGCAAATGACTTGTAGACGGAGGTGTTGAAGTTGACTCGACCCGGACCAACAATTGCGTCCTTGCGAGCGTTACCGAAGCCCTGGTTTGTACCGCCTGCCCAGACCGGAGTTGGCGCTGCAAAGGCCGATTGATCAAACCACTGATTC
>DASRLI010000055.1:0-13104 GCA_035648535.1 Occallatibacter sp.
GCTGACGACTTGCGCCGTGTCGAGGCGCACCGGGCAGGATTTGTCGCGTAAGCTAAATGCAATGCGATGTTGGATCCTTCGTCCATTCCGGAGTTCCCTGAGGCTGTTGTTGAACCGGCGGCCCCTAATGGGGGAAAGCCCGCAGCTCCTGCGGGCGAGCCTTTCATCTCGTTCAGTCATGTAAGTATCGCGTTCGATGGCCGGCCTGTTCTGGAGGACGTGAGCTTTGAGGTGGAACGAGGCCAGACGCTATGCATTCTTGGCCGCAGCGGCGTGGGCAAATCGGTGGCACTGCGGCTGCTGATGGGTTTCTTGAAGCCGGACTCAGGGTCGATTCGCGTTGAGGACCAGGAGATCACGGGCCTCGACGAAGAGGGGATGAACGCGATTCGAAAGCGAGTTACGATGGTCTTCCAGAATGGAGCCCTGTTTGATTCGATGAGCGTGCGGGAGAATGTCGCTTTTGCACTGCGTGAGCGCGGCGGACTGGCTGAGGACCAGGTAGTTCATATTGTGGAGCGGTTGATCGGTATGGTGGGCGCAGAAGACGTGGCGGACAGCTTGCCTGCCAGCCTGTCTACAGGACGCAAGCGCGCCGTCGCTATTGCGCGCGCCCTGGCAGCGCAGCCCGATGTTGTACTGTATGACGAGCCTACGACGATGGTGGACCCCATCATTGCTCGCCGTTTGGGCAACTTGATCCAGCGGCTCAAGATGCAGCTTGGATTTACAAGCATCGTGGTGACCCATGACATGCGCTTTGCCGAGCGGCTTGCGGACAGTGTGCTTTTCCTCCACCAGGGCCGTGCAAGCTATTTTGGACCGTTGAACGGGTTCCTTGCTTCAAAAGATCCGAACATTCAACAGTTTTTAACTCTCGACGCCTATTTGTTGCCTTCTTAGTTACGGAGTAATCAACATGTAACTAAAGTTGTAGACGAATTCCCTTGCGATCACATTGCGATCAGGTGATTCTTATCGTGTCAGCACTTCCCGATGATGGTCGAAGTCAAGCCGCAGGGGAGCACCTGTGGAGGGCCCGTTGAAAGAGCGCGGGTAATGGTTTGTTATAATTGCCGTATTGTCAGTAAACTCCGTCCTCGGTTTCCTTTTTTTGAGGCACGGTAAGAGCTGTTCCCTTTTATACGTCAAGTAATCGTATTCGGATGCTGCCGCTGTCTGATTTCTGCTGGCCGTTAACGCCGGACTCCCGGCTGCGATACGCGGTGAACGCATAACGCGACGCGGAGTGTGAGTTGCACCTTGGTAAAACCGGAACGACAGGGCCCAGAAAAAAGTTTTGGAGCGGGTTGCATTGAAATGGCAATCCATTGTCAAAAAAACGACATCCAATCAGTTATAGCGACTGACGCAAGCGATTTTCAGTACATTGCTAATCTTGAGCAGGGAATTGATCCCTGTCCTATCCCATAGTTTTTGAACACTTGAGGCCTGCGGACGCGAATGGCGACTTCGGAATTCTGGCAAAGACTATCCGCTACTATGGCTTCTTCCCACGAATGGGAGGGAGGCGTGGCGGGAGAACCCGCGCGCGGAGTGCGGGGCACGGCAAAGCTCTGGATGGTGATGGATGTAATTTCAATTGCTGGTGCAGCGACTTTAGCCACGATATATAAGTCACATACGGATGAAGGCGACGGGGTGCGGGGCCTGTGGGACGACACTCTGCTGCATGGCCGCTCGGTGTGGATTCTGTTGACGCTTTTGTGCGGGTTTGCGATAGCGCTGATGATCACCAGTAGGCGGTTACATCTTTATTCTCCGACGCGGTCGACCGGCATTTTGCATGAGCAGAGGCTTAGCATACAGGCCTGCTTCACCTCGGGCTTGCTGTTAACAGGCGCGCTCTACGTGCTTCGTGCAGATGACATACCGCGCAGCATCATATTGATCACCGTGGGACTTGTAGCTATCTCGCTTGGCCTGCGCAGGCTTGTGCACCGGGTCCTGCTCTTTAGCCGCTACAATCGCGGCGTGGGCACTCGCAATGTGCTGATCCTCGGTACCGGGCCAGAAGCGCATGCTTTGCGCCACCACCTGGAGAGCATCCGGCATCTTGGCTATACGTTTAAAGGATTCGTCGACTTTCCCGGATCGAGTTCGCGCGTTTCCTCGGCATCAGCCGACGTAGTGGGCTCGCTCGACACTCTATTCCAGCGCGCGCGCACACTGTTTGTAGACGAGATATTCGTTACCTCGCCGTGCGACCGCGAACTGGTGCAGAACGTGCTCGAGCAGGCTCAAGTCCACGGGGTGGATCTGCGCATCGTACCCGACATGTACAACGGATTGCCCTGGAACAGCCCGATTGAGTTCATTGGGCAGTTTCCGACAATTCCGCTGCATTGCGGCCATGTGCCCGAGATTGGGTTGCTGTTCAAGCGCGCATTCGATATTGTGTTCTCCGCTCTTTTGCTGATCTTGTTTGTGCCGCTGCTTCTGATCATCGCGATCGCCGTGAAGATGGATTCGCCGGGGCCCGCTCTGTACCGGTCAGAGCGCATCGGCAAGAAGGGCCGTGTATTCGGTTGCATCAAATTTCGGACGATGGTGCGGGATGCGGAAACGCGCCGCGCCGACGTGATGCACATGAACGAGCGCGATGGCGTGCTGTTCAAGATCTCAAACGATCCTCGGATCACGAGGCTGGGCCACTTCCTGCGCAAGTATTCGCTGGATGAAATACCGCAGTTCTTCAATGTGTTGAAGGGCGAAATGAGCATAGTGGGTCCGCGTCCACCGATTGCCAGCGAGGTGAAGGAGTATAAGCTGAGTCACCTGCGGCGGCTCGATGTCACGCCTGGGATCACCGGGCTGTGGCAGGTGCAGGGGCGCCAGGATCCATCGTTCGACAGCTATGTTTCGCTGGATGTGACTTACATCGATAACTGGAGCTTCTGGTTGGATTTCAATATTATCGTGAGGACGATCGGCGTGGTTTTTGCCGGGACGGGCACGTAGGCAATCGATAAGTCATTGAAGAAAAGAATGGGCCGCCTCCGAATGAGGCGGCCCATTTGTTTGCCGCTGTAAACTGGAAGTGTGAAGATCGCATTGGCCCAGATCGACCCGACGGTCGGGGATTTTACTGGAAACCTGGAAAAGATCGTCGCTGCAAGTAGGCGCGCTGCCGCTTTGGGCGCCCGTCTTACCGTGTTTTCAGAGCTCGCGATTTGCGGGTATCCTCCCGCCGATTTCCTTGAAAAACCAAGCTTTCTGGCCCGCTGCCGCTCGGCTGTCGATGAACTGGCTGCGGCTACGGGTGGGATGTCAACCGCGGTGCTGGCCGGCGTGGCGCTGCCGGCAGGCGGCGACAGCGGCAAGCCGGCGGTGAATGCCGCTGTTCTACTGGATGGTGGCCGGCTGCTGCTGGAACAGAACAAGCGTCTGCTGCCTTTTTACGACGTGTTCGATGAGCAGCGGTATTTTGCGCCGTCGCGCCCGCAGCAGGTGGTGGAGTTGGACGGCATCCGGCTTGCAATTACCATTTGCGAAGACGCGTGGAACGACAAGAACTTCTGGCCGCGCAGGCTTTACACGGTGGATCCGGTGGAAGAACTGATGCGCCAGAATCCTGCTGTGCACATCAATCTTTCTTCGTCGCCGTTCTGGCATTCGAAGCGCGCTATCCGGCGCGAGATGCTGGCGGCGATTGCGCGGCGGGACGGCATTCCGGTGCTGATGTCGAACCAGGTTGGCGGCAACGACAGCCTGATTTTCGACGGCTCCTCGCTGGCCCTGAATGCGCGGGGAGAATTGATTGCGCAGGCGGCCTCGTTCGAGGAGGACATGGTGGTGCTCGATCCGTTCGATGCGCCGCCTATACCTGTCCCTGAGGAAGACGATACCGAGGCAGCCTACCGGGCGCTGGTACTGGGAACGCGGGATTACGTGCGCAAGTGCGGCTTCAGGAAGGTCCTGGTGGGGCTCAGCGGCGGCATCGACTCCGCGCTGGTTGCTGCTATCGCCAAAGACGCACTGGGCGCGGAGAACGTGATTTGCGTGGGCATGCCCAGCCCCTATTCGTCGGCGGGGTCGATCGACGACAGCCGGCAGCTAGCGGCCAATTTGGGCATTCGGTTTGAAGTGATTGGAATCAGCGGCCTTTTCAGCGAGTTTACGCGCGCGCTGGAGCCGCAGTTTGCTGGAACGAAGCCGGATACAACGGAGGAAAACATTCAGTCGCGGATTCGCGGAGCGCTACTGATGGCGCTCTCAAACAAGTTCTCGGCGCTGGTGCTCACCACCGGCAACAAATCGGAGATGGCAGTAGGATACTGCACGCTTTACGGGGATATGGTGGGCGCGCTGGCGGTGATAGGGGACCTGGTGAAGACGCGGGTGTATGCGGTGTGCCACTGGCTTAACCGGGCCGGGGAAGTGATTCCGTTGCAGATCCTGGAAAAGCCGCCCTCCGCGGAGTTGCGCCCAGACCAGAAAGACACCGACTCGCTGCCTCCTTACGAGGTGCTGGACCCGATTCTGGAAGCTTACGTGGAGCGCTACGAGACGCCTGAGCGGATTTCCGAAGAAAACGGATTTCCACTTGTGCTCGTCCAACAGGTGGTACGGCTGGTGGAGCGGTCGGAGTACAAACGCCAGCAGGCCGCCCCGGTGCTGAAGGTTACGCGTAAATCGTTTGGAATGGGGCGCAGGTTCCCCATCGCCGTCAAGGTGCAGGTATAGCCGCCGATGTCGGGGTATAAGCCAAGGGTCGATGTCGGGGTATAAGCTAGAATCTGGGAAGATTCCCGCGAAATAAGGAGAAATAGCTTGATTCGTCCGTCCGTCCGATTTGCCAGCGCAGCGGTGCTGGTCGCAATGTCCCTGTTCCTGATGAAGGCTTCAGCGCAGACACAAGTTCCGGCAGCGCCGGCGCAAACGCCAGCCGCTCCGGCTCCAGTAGCCGCACCTGCGTTTCCAAAGCCTGATCCGCAATACTTTACTGCTTCACTGCCCACCAAGGAGACCGTCAATGCCTTCCTCAATGCCAGCTGGGGCTACGAGGAAGCTCGTATATGGCAGGTGCAGGCCATTCTGAAGACCCCGGTTGACGGGATCAGCAAAGTGATTGTTTTTGTCGGCGACAAGACCGGCAAGGAAAAGCCCTCGGCGCTTGATTTCTTTGCTCTTCCCGATGGGAAACACATCATTACCGGCGACCAGATCGTGGCCTTTGGGGCAACGCCATTTGCCGACTATCGTGCCCAGATGCAGCAGAAGGCGAACGGACCTTATCGCGGTGCGGCGGGCAAGGATCTGGAATTGGTCGAGTTCGCGGATTTCCAGTGCCCGCATTGCAAAGAGGCACAGGCCAATATGGACAAGCTGCTGGTAGATTTTCCCAAGGCCCGTGTTGTCTATGAAAACGATCCGATTCCCTCGCTCCATCCCCAGGCTGTGACAGCCGCTTCTTATGGCGTATGCGTGTCCAAGCTGGGGGGCAGCACAGCATTCTTCTCGTTTGCTTCGGTTGTGTTTGAGGGCCAGGATGGTTTGGCGACGGCTGATGGCGCCACACTGACGCTGAACAGCGCTGTTACCAAGGCTGGACTGGATCCGGTCAAGGTTGCGGCCTGCGCCGCGACTCCGGAGACCAAGGCGGACGTGGATGCATCGACCAAGCTGGCAAGCGATCTCGGTATTGGCCAGGTGCCGACGCTGGTGATCAATGGCCGCGAGGTTCCCGCGAACGCCCCGTACGAGACCTTGAAGAAGATCATCACGTACCAGGCCAAGCTGGACGGGATCACTCTGTAGGAGCCGGCAGGGATCACGGATCAGAAAACCCCCTCGGTCGAGATTCGTGCTATCCCACCCTTTCTGCAGAAACGGGCGGAAAGGATGGGGGCGGGTGGCCCCACCCTTGACCCACCAATGAAGTGGGTGCCCCATCCTTCGCTTTTTTCTAGCGAAGGGTGGGAAACCACGACCCTCAACCGGCCCTCTCTTGTTTCCCGAACAGTGGACCGGTCTACTGTGCCGCAGCGCTCTTTTCCACGCGCATCATCGGCGAGTGGCCGCTGGCTTGTGTGCCGCGAATCACGTGGGGCGTGATGATGATCAGCAACGTGGCGTAATTCCTCTGCACATCTTTATCAGTCAGGTTGTTCAGGCCCGGAATCTCGCTGATTCCCGGAGTTCCGCTGATGTTGCGGCTCTCTGATTTGTCCAATTGGCTGGCCACAACGACTGCTTCTCCCTGTTTAATGGTCACTACCCCGGAGTAGGCACGGTTGTTGATTATCGGATTACCGTTGATTGACCCGCCGGAGAGCGCAGTGATCTTCATGTCGACGGTGAGCGCGACATCGTTGTTGCGCATCACGTTGGCGGTTGTCTTCACGGTAAGTCCCAGGTCCTGATACTCCACCTGCGGAACCGAAGGCACAGCACCCTCAAGCGACGAGAGCAGTGAAGACAGGCCGCCAGAGGCTCCAGCGCCGGTCAGGCCCGGAATATTGGGGACACTGGCCGACAAGCTCGAAAAAGACGAGGTCTGGATGGGATAACGCTCGCCCGACTTAATGGTCCCCGCTTCGCCATCGCCGAGGCGCAACTGAATCTGGTCGAGCTGGCGCGAGTCAGAGGAGTTGAGGTTGAAGTGCGCCGTTGCTCCGCTGGGGGACAGCGCGGATTGCGTGATCCCGCCGCCAAAAAGAGCGATTCCATTTGAGAACAGCGAACTCGATACCTGGCCGGAGGCGAGCAGAATGCCCAGGATCGTCAGCGTATCGCCGGGGGCGGCAAGGCCCGAGGAGATAATCTGCTGGACGAGAGCCTGATTCGCGTTCAGGATGGATTGTTCCGCGGCATAGACGTTGAACGCTGAAAAGCTCTGCGGCGGCTGGATGCCGGTGTTGCGCCCGCTAATGTGTGCGATCTGAATCAGGCGTACGTCGAGCAGCACCTGGCTGTGTCCGTCAATCAGTTGATGGATGGTGGAGTTAAACGCCTTCAAAGTAGCAGGGGGAGCGCGGAGGGTGATGGTGCTTGCGGAGGGCTCCGGCACCGCCTGCTGCACATTGAAGACCTGCTTGGCGAGATTGGTGACCTCGGTCATCTCGGCCGCATTGAGGCCGGAGAGATAGACGGTCTCCATCTCCTGACGGGAGAACTGCTGGCGATTTGCAGTGGTGTCGCGCGCCACCAGAACGCGGTGCGCATCGATTGGAACGTAGAAGCTTTTGGTCAGAAGGGCCAGGGCGCGCGTGGCTTGTTCGAAACTTGCATCGTCGATGTCGAGGCGGGTTCTGGTGGGTTGGATGCTGTCATCCGTCGTGGCCGCGATGCCATAGGCTCTGAAGACCTCCTGGATGGCCTGGTGCTGGTCGGTACGGAGGTGGAAGCTGTGCGGTCCGGCCACTGGCGCAAGCGGCACCGCTCCGCCGGCATTGCCTGCAGTCTGTTCGTACAGGGGCCTTGACTGGCTACGGATGGAGTCGTCGCCCAGTTCGTACAGGTGCTGGGTAGCTTCAATGCTTTTGGGGTCCAACTCCAGCGCGTGGGTCAGGGCGGCGCGGGCGGCATCCGCATCGCCGCGCAGTCGGGCTTTAGCCGCGGATTGAATCAGGGCCGTTACCGCGTGGCTACGGGCGACGTCGGCTGCCAGTCGATAATTCGGATTGGTGGGGTCGAGTTTCGCAGCCTGTTCGTAGCTCTGGATCGCTTCTTCAAAGCGCTCGTCCATGAAGAGCTTGCTGGCTGCAAGGTATAGCTTGGCTGCGCGGCGGCGGTCGCCGTTGCGTGGCTGTCTTGCATCGCTGGACTGAGTGGGGGCAGGCTGGGTGGTCTGGGCGGCAGTTGGCGGGTTTGGAGTCTGGGCTTGCGACAGGCATGCAACCAGCGCCAGGACGGCTGCCGCCAATGAGCACGCCTTGGAGCGTTGCGCGATCACGATGCGGTCCGCGTTAGCGTGAGCAGGTCGGCCAGCGAGGAGGCGCAGACCTCAGGCTGAAGTTTGTGCAACTCGTCGAAACTGTAATTGCCGGTGGCGACGGCAATCACCGATAAGAAGTTGGCGCGGGCGGCTTCAATGTCGCGCGGCGTGTCGCCGACTACGCAGATGCCGGCGCCCTTGCCGGCCATTTCTCTTGCCTTGTTTGCTGCCTGGCCGATGAGTTCCGAGCGGATGGAGAAGTGATCGCTGAAGCCGCCAAAGCGGAACCACTCGCGCAAACCTGCCTGCTCGATCTTGATCCAGCCGATGGCTTCAAGGTTTCCGGTGGCCACGCCCAGCAGCGCGCCTTTCCCGGCCAGGTATTCAAGCACCTTCTCCACACCTGGCATGCGATAGAGGTCCATCTCGTTGCGTTGTTCGGCAACGGCATGGCGCATCGCTTCCAGGATGGCCTCGGTGCGCTGTTCCATGATTTCGGCGGGGATGCCAGCCTGTTGGCAGGCTTCGCGGAGAATGGCGGTGTCGGTGCTGCCGTGAAGCAGGATACCAGCCAGCGTGATTTCAAAGCCCGTTACTCTTTGAACGCTGGAGGCGAAGGAGTTGAAGTGGATGCGGTCACGGCTGCGGAGTAGCGTGCCATCTATGTCGAACAGATAGGCATCCTGCGCATCCCAGGCAAAACCCGGCTCGATGGCAACGCGCGCTTCCTGGCTCGGTGGAGTTGTCGGCATGATTGTTCAAGCTGCGCTGACGGCCGTGGCGATTGCTCTAACGGTAGCCCTGGCGGAAGGCGCTGAATACAGGACGTTCGCTGCGGACCGGACGCTTGAGCCCGGTGCGCACCTCGGCCAGGTCCAGACCGAGTTCTGCCATGGCACGGCTCAGCGTATTGCGGTGCATTCCCAGCTCTTCGGCCGCCTTGCACTGGTTGCCCCGATGTGCCACCAGGACTTCGCGCAGGTATTGTTTTTTAAACTCGCGCACGGCCTCCTCGTAGGGAATGCCGCTGGAGTGCATTTGGGTAACCAGGCTGTCGAGTTCTCGTTTCACGTCCACCTCTTGAATCTACACCAACTTGATCTTTTCTTTTTCCGCCGCGTCATTGTTTATATCAAACTTAGCCGGCCGGCGGATGCAACCATTCGGGAGCATGTTCTTCCATGAGGAGCAGACCGTGGTGCACACGGTCGCTGAGATCCGCGGGAGTCACGTGCGTACTGAGATGACAGACTCCGAAAAACAACTTCGGCAGCCTGGCATCGGCCAGCGATTGGGCCTTTGGAAAGAAGGCGAGGACCACCAGGATGCCAATCGTGATCAGCAGCGCGCCCTGCAGAAATCCGAAAACGCCGCCGGCGAGCCGGTCAAGGCAACCCAATCCCAAGCGGTGCACCGTCTTTGAAATCACCGCGCCAATAATATTTGCAACCGCCATCACCAGCAGCGCGATGAGCAGGAATCCGATAGCATCGGCAACTGCCTCGATGCGCACAACGGGCAGCAGGAGGGCGGCGACGCGGGCATAGTGCCATGCGGCGACGATGAGGCCGAAGATCAGGCCGCAGAGCGAGCAGACAGCGCGGAGGAAGCCCTGGGAGAGTCCTCCCAGCACCGAAATCACCAACACGATTACGATTGCCCAATCTACCCACGTCATACCGCACTCCGCACTTCTGTTACAGACTCAGTTCGCGCCCCGTCAAGCGGCGGAATGCCTCAAGATACTTGGCCTGTGTCCGCTCCGCCACATCGGCGGGCAGGCTTGGCGCAGGGGCCTGCTTGTTCCAATTGATTGATTCAAGATAGTCGCGCACGAACTGTTTGTCGAAGGATGCCTGCGCGCCGCCTGGTTTCCAGGCCGAAGCTTCCCAGAAACGCGAGGAGTCAGGCGTCAAAACCTCATCGGCCAGAATAATTCCTTCTTGCGTTCTGCCAAACTCAAATTTTGTGTCGGCAAGAATCAGGCCGCAGGAAGTGGCGTGGTTAAGCGCCTTGCCATAAAGTGCCAGAGTCAGGCGGCGGAGCTCAGCGGCATCGGCGTTGCCCAACAACTTCTCTGTTTGGGCGAAGGAGATGTTCTCGTCGTGGGCCCCGTCCTGGCTCTTGGTGGCGGGTGTAAACGCCGGCTCTGGCAGGCGCGAGCCATCCAGCAGCCCGGCAGGAAGAGCGATGCCACAGACGGTTCCGGCGCTCTTGTACTCTTTCCATCCCGAGCCGGCCAGGTAGCCCCGGGCGACGCACTCAACCGGGAACATGTTGGCGCGCCTGACTAGCATGGAGCGGCCTTCCAACTGATCGGCAAAGGGCTGCAGGGAGGCGGGGAATTCGCTCACCTTGGCGGTAATCAGGTGGTTGGGCACCAAATCCTTGAGCAGGTCGAACCAGAACAGGGAAATCTGGGTGAGAATTTTGCCTTTGCCCGGAATACCGGTGCCGAGCACATGATCGAAGGCAGAAATGCGGTCCGTAGCGACCATGAGCAACGCGTCGCCGACCTCGTAGAGATCGCGCACCTTGCCGCGCCCAAGCAGCGGCGTAGCACCTAGGTTGGTCGTGAGCAATGCAGTCACGGGAGGGTCCTTACCTCGGAGGGAGTTGAATCTCCGATTGTCGAGCGAGAGGCAGGGTTTGTCAATGTGTCCCTGGCCGCGCAAAGCGTATTAGATTGACCAGACTGCGAAACGGGGAAGCGCCTAATCTGAGCTGGAAAGCTGGCTTGAACAACTGCACATAGTACTGTGACGGCCGTCACGGACTAGGATTTCCGTTTGAGAGAAACTTCGATTGTCAACAAGGTTCAGAGGGTGAGTACGAAGACCCTCTTAGAGCCGGGCGACACGAGGCAGCAGTGGAAAGGGGAAGCCGCGGCTAGCTTCGTTAGTGCAGGGATCGCCAGTAGTCGCATGCTACCGACCTCCAGCGTCGGCTACTGGTCCCCCTCTTTATCTTGTTCTTATATAAGCACAAGGGCCTCCGAAGAGAAGTTATCCTTCGGGGGCGTTTTCTTGCCCGGAGCGGGCTCGATAAACCGTCAACCTGCCTTGCCGAAACCTCAGCAATCTCCGGGTAGCCGGTGATCCGGGCATAACGCTCGGGAACAGTTCTCCAGTGGCACGTAAGATACTCGCGGCGTATGATTCATGGATGCTTCCCCGCATGACGGCCGGTCTCCTTCTTGGTGCCCGACTGCCGCTGATCGATCGGCTGTTTCCGCCGGTGCCGCTTGTTCAGCAGTTGCAGCAGACACCAGACCTCGTTATCGCCGTGCTGATGTGCTGCCTTGCCGCAGCATATCTAGCGCTCTGGCGCGCCGCGCCTGATTTTCGAGCGTTTCGCAGCCTGGGCATCTTTTTCTCAATTGTTGGCGTGGGCGAGTTAATCAATTACTTCGGAGACCAGACCCTGTACTGGTCTCTGAGAGCCATCGCGGCGGGTATGCTTGTCGCAACAGCGGGCGAGGCAATGCAGGTCCCGCATCGCCGCTGGACGTTGCTGTTCTGGCCGATCTATCTCTTTGTCAGCGTCGGGGTGTGGTTTCCGAAGTTATCCTTTACCAACGAATGGCCGATAATCATATCCGAAGTACCGCTCGCCGCTCTGATTGTCCAGGGTCTGCGACGCAGAAGCTCGCGTGACAGAATGGTTGCCGCCGCGTTCCTGTTTTATTGGTTCGTGCGTCTCACTCTCTCCAGCTATTTCCAGCACCAGACGGGCATGAGGTACTTTGTCTCCATCGGCGGCTGGCAATGGCAGTACACAACCACCACACTTGCCCTGCTGGGAATGGTCACGCTTACCATTCTGGTTCACGACCTGATCCGCGAACGCCGCGACAAGCAGCGCATGGCCGCCGAACTTGCCGCCGGCCGCGCCGTCCAGCAGGTTCTGATTCCTGAAGAGACACCAACCATCCCGGGATTCATCATTCAATCCGTGTACAAGCCCTTTGGGGAAGTGGGCGGCGACTTTTTCCAGGTGCTGCCAATCAAGAACGATTTGGGCTCCGGCGGAGCGCTTGTGATCGTCGGCGATGTCAGCGGCAAAGGCATGCCCGCCGCGATGACGGTCTCGCTGTTGGTGGGGACGGTGCGCACACTGGCACACTACACACGCAGCCCCGGAGAAATCCTGGCCGCCATGAACCAGCGTATGCTCGCCCGCAGCCACGGCGGCTTCACTACCTGTCTGGTCCTCCGCGCCGACGCTGACGGCGTGCTCACCATCGCCAACGCGGGCCACATTGCGCCTTACGTTGATGGAAGAGAACTGCAGCTCGAGAGTGGTCTTCCTCTGGGAATTTCCGCCGATACAATCTACGTCGAATCTACCTTCCAACTGTCCCCCGAGCAGCAACTCACTCTTCTCACCGACGGCGTAATTGAGGCCCGCGACAAGGCCGGCGCGCTCTTCGGCTTTGAACGCAGTGCATCTCTCAGCACCCAGCCCGCCGAAGCCATTGCCCAGGCAGCACAAGCCTTCGGCCAGGAAGACGATATCACCGTCCTCTCCGTAACCCGTACAAATGATCTGAATCCTGCGATGGCGTAGTTCAGGACGCTGTTTCGACCACTCAATCGCTCGTTCTGGTAGGATCGCCAATGCGGAAATTACTGTTCGATCAACAGTGCACGAAGTTGTTTTACTCAATGGTAATTTCCGCATTGCCGGTAATCCGCCCGGAATCGGATCTCCGTCTCAGTGCACCCAGGCCACCTACACCTGTTTGCCGCCTGCAACATCATGAAGGCGTCCGTGCTGAACGCCGACAATGGAGAGTTGCTCGCGCCGCTGTAGATTCGGCTTCTGAGATGATCGGCCGGCAAAGTGAGCCATTTTGAACAGCCACGACACAGAGAAGAGTTTAATTCTCACAGGAGAAAATCCGGTCGCGGAAGTTCCCGACCGCAACCTCAGGAGTCCTGGTCAGTTGAAAAACAATCTTTCCAACGTTTGGCGCACCCATATGCTGTGCGTATTGCATGTTGCGCCGGCGATGGGCTGCTTCCTTGTCCGGGGCTGGGCGTTCTCAGCACACACTTCCTCTCGCCTTACTTGCTCGGTGGAAGGTGAGTTCTCGGTGCTTGATGGGGCAGGCTCCTGAAGTATGCAGCGTGAATCACTATCGTGGTTAATCCAGTTTCTGATCGACCAACCAAAAGTAGGAATTATGGCAAGCATCACAG
>DASRLI010000056.1:0-10061 GCA_035648535.1 Occallatibacter sp.
GCCTTGGGAGACGCCCAGACGGCATTAGGCGACAAAAACAGTGCACGAGCCGCCTATGAATTGGCGCTGGCGGCGGCGCATCGATTGGAAGCCGACGCCCAGCCGCTGTTTGTGCCGGATTTAGAACAGAAGCTGCATCCATAATTCCTGAACGACAAGGTCGTCGGTGGTCAGGAGACCTCCCGTTTTTAAAGTTTGTGGTTGGTTCGTCGCCCACCCTTCCCTAACGCCATAAACCGAGTTGGGAAAGTGTTGCCGGTCACCCTTCTGCGATCCTAAAGTTCCTAGGAACTTTGAGTCGAATCGTTCGCGGTTTCATTTTCTTACTCGCAGCCACGTGAATATTGTTCGGTTCCCCTCTGTGCCAACATGAGTGAGACAAGTAGACCCTCAACAATTACAGTGGGGCGGGGAAAGAGATCTCACTTTGATGAGCACAAGCAAGATAAGTACTTCTTTCGCTGCCAACGCAGCGGGCGCCGAGTTGCCGGCCGCCCGGCCGTTGGTTCCCGATTCTGAAGTGGTCGCTCGTCCGCATCGTCGTCGTTTCAGCGCCGAGTATAAGTTGTCGATCATCGATCAGGCGGATTCAAGTCAAGGAGCCGGTGCGGTGGGCGGCCTGTTGCGCCGGGAGGGCCTCTATTCCTCTCACCTGGCGACATGGAGACAGCAGCGCAAGCAGGGCGAGTTTGACGCTCTGACAGCCAAGAAGCGCGGCCCTAAGGTGGTTGTCAGTCCACTAGTGAAGGAGAACCGGGAACTGCAGGCCGCAAATGCCCGCTTGACGAAGAAGCTGAAGAACGCCGAGTTGATCATCGAGGTTCAAAAAAAAGTGGCTGCGTTGTTGGGCAACCCGATTCCGAATATCCAGATCGACGAGGAGAGCTGATGAGCGCCGCTCTGGAGTTGGGCCAAAGCGTTGGTCAAGCTGTTGCCTGTCGCGCTCTTGGTGTTCCGCGGGCCACGTTGTATCGCCATATGCAGCCGGCCGCTCCACGGCGGGTCCGGCCCACACCGGAGCGGGCTCTCACTGCGGCTGAACGCCACGTCGTGCTCGATCATCTGCACTCGGAGCGATTCCGCGACAAGGCTCCAGTGGAGGTCTATGCCACCCTGCTGGACGAGAACATCTATCTCTGCTCGATCCGCACCATGCATCGCATCCTGTCCCAGAACGGGGAGCTGAAAGAGCGCCGCAATCAACTTCGTCATCCGCAGTACATTAAGCCGGAGCTGCTGGCCACCGGGCCCAATCAAGTCTGGAGCTGGGATATAACGAAGCTGCTGGGCCCGGCCAAATGGACCTATTTTCACCTCTACGTCATCCTTGACATCTTCAGCCGCAATGTGGTGGGCTGGATGGTGGCAGGACGCGAAACTGCCGAGTTGGCCAAACGGCTGATTGCGGCAACGTGCGAGAAACAAGGCATCGCGGCAGGCACTCTGACCATCCACGCCGATCGCGGAACCTCGATGACCTCAAAGCCCGTGGCGCTGATGCTGGCCGATCTGGGCGTGACCAAAACCCATAGTCGGCCGCACGTCTCAGACGACAACCCGTACTCGGAGAGCCAGTTCAAAACCCTCAAGTACCGGCCCGAGTTCCCCGACCGATTCGGGTCCATCGAAGATGCGCGTGCCTTTTGCAGGCGCTTTTTCCCTTGGTATAACCACGAACACCATCACAGCGGAATCGCGCTGCTGACACCCGATATGCTCCATTACGGCATGGCATCACAGGTCATCGAGCAGCGACAAAACGTGCTCGACCTGGCATATGCTCGTAACCCGGAACGCTTCGTCCGCATCCGCCCAAAGCACCCGCCCCAGCCCACTGCGGTCTGGATCAACCCGCCAACATCAACCGCGACAGAAGATATTCGACACTAAACTCTGACGCCACCTGTCTCAAACTCGTTGACACGCTCCGGGCCGATTGGCCAAGCTCGGGCGCTTCAATCAGCACACTGATGGTTCTCTGTCCATTGATCGGGGCAAGCGGAATTGTGATGGCCTGCTTCTCTGGCTCGGTTCGGGTGACCACCAGCTTGCCATCCAGGTAGACCTCCGCTTTGCCGACTACGTCACGGAGGATCACTTGACCGCCCTGCTGCTGGGTTGCTTCGCGCGGCGTGAAGGTCGCGCGGTAGACAACGAAGCGACCCCTTCGCAGCGGAGAAAGATACGGGCCAGGGCGAACGCTCGCCCAAGAGTTCATGTCGCTTGCCATCAACTGCTGGTTGGGATCTATCCGGTCTATCGATGGCGGCGAGCGCTTCCAGGTGAGAATCGTCAGCGGAGGATTAGGGATCTCCGCAATCGCCGGCCGGGGGGGAACGGCCATCACCTCGATTTTGAGTTGAGCGGACGTGAGGCCGGGGCTGGTCGCTTGCAGAGTATAGCTTCCGCTCTCGTTCAGGCTGGTTTGCACGATGGCTTGAGCGAGGCCGTGGAAGACGCTGTGTTGCGTTCCTTTTTCCGATTCGTGGTTGGTGGGATCGCCGTTGTTCAGGCCGATGATCGTGCCGGGGCCAGTGCTGCTAAACGTCACCTCGGCATCGGCCGTTGGCACCACGCGGCCTTTTGAGTCGAAGACCTCCACGGTGACCGGTTCCGCATCGTACCCGTCTCCGCTAAGGTTCGGGCGGTCCGCGATGAGGCGCAAGGCCGCGGGAGCGCCCGTGGTCTCGACATCATAGCGTGCGACTTCCTTGCCTCCGTTGCTGGCTCTGGCCTCGAGAACACCCGGCGCGTAGGGTATCTCGAACGTCACCATCTGATACTTGTCAACCGCAGAGCTGGCAACCGGCTTGCCGTTGAGAAATATATCGACGTGCTCTGTACTGGAGAGTGACAAGTTCTCGGGCCCGTTCAGCCTCGATTTTGCTTGATCTGGAGGTTTGATAGTTCGGTGGCCAGATCGATCCATTGATCAAAGAGCAACTTCAATCGCTCGTAGTTCTTCAGCTGCTTGCGGATTGCCGGCAGGTCTTCCTTTCGGACGAACTTGGAGCTGCTCCTGGCCTTTCGGGTGAAGCTAAGTTGGTAGTAAGGGCCGTGCTTTTGGGGTGGTGTTGCTGTACAGCGGCACCCTGGATGGCCGCATACGGTGTACTGCTTTGAAAGGCTGCCTGGCCGCAGTTGCCCGAGTCCAGCAAGGTCCCGCTTCAGTTTCTCGATCTGACGTTCGATTTCAGATTCCCTTTTGGTATTCATTGGAGAAAAGTATACCTCGACGGTGTCTGATAGCTGTATAATGCTATCAGACACAGCCGAGGTTACCTACATGACTCTTTGGGTTCCCTGGATGAACGCTGTTCGATCCCTGCGTCCTGCTTGCCAGAGATCTCGCACTTTCCTGTGGATGGTCTTGACCCTGATTGGCCTCTGTTGCCGGCTGGATTTGGCCGGGGTTACCAGTTATGTCCGGGTTCTCGGCTTGCGTCCCCAGGCTTACCATCGCTTCCTGCATCTGTTTCACAGCAAGGGACTCGATTTAGAGAAGCTCACCACCTGCTGGGTGAATTTGTGCCTGGCGCTGTTTGAACCCGTCTGTGCCGGCTCCCGCTTGGTCTGTCTGGCCGACGGCATCAAGGCACCCAAGGAGGGCAAGTTGATGCCCGCCGTCAAGAACTTGCACCAGCAATCGGCCAGCAATTCCAAACCGGAGTGGATCATGGGCCATTCGTTTCAGGCCATTTCTCTGTTGGTCCAAGGCGCTTCCGGACATGTGGCCGCCGTACCACTGACGTCACGGATTCACGAAGGGCTGATCTTCTCCAACCGCGATTCCAGAACCCTGCTCGACAAGTTGGCGGTGCTGCTGTTTTCCATCGCCAACGTCTTGGCGCGCAGTGTTCTGCTGGTGGCAGACGCCTATTATGCCAGCGGCAAGTTCATCCATCAGTTACTCGCCAACGGTCATCATCTTGTCACTCGCGCCAAGAGCAACGCCGTCGCTTACCTGCCTGTGCCCACGCCCGAGCATCGTCGGCGGGGCAGGCCACGGATTTATGGAGAAAAGGTCCGCCTCACGGAACTTGCTCAGGACCTTGCTGCGTTCACCTCAGCCCCCAGTCCCGTCTATGGCGAGAACAACCTCACTCTGCGCTACCGTTGCCTGGATCTGATCTGGCGCCCGGCAGCGCGTCTGGTGCGATTCGTCATCGTATGCCATCCTCTGCGCGGCACAATCTTCCTGCTTTCCACCGACCTCACCCTCGACCCACTCGAGATCCTCGTGCTCTATGGTTATCGATTCAGAATCGAGCTCGGGTTCCGTCAGGCCGTGCACGTCCTCGGCGCGTATGCCTACCATTTCTGGATGTGCGGAATGAAGCCGCTCAAGCGCGGCGACGGCGACCAGTATCTACATCGGACCAGCGATGCTTACCGCGCCGCGATCCGCCGCAAGATGGCCGCCTTCCACATCCATGTCGAGCTGGGATGCATCGCTCAAGGGCTGCTGCAACATCTGTCCCTGAACTACACCGCTGAAGTCTGGCTCTGCTTCAGAAGCTGGCTCAGAACCATGAACCCAGCGCTCCCGCCATCAGAACTGGTTGCCGCAAACGCTCTCCGTGCCACCATCCCAGGATTTTTCTCCTCTTCCCTATTGGACCCCAAACTGAAGAAAATCCTGGACCAATACGAGCGCTTCGATATCCATTTGGATTCACAGGAGATCGCTGCGTGATGGAATACTGCGAACTCAGCACTGTCCAGCTCTGTATTGGTGGCGACAAAAATCTTGATCGGCTTGCCTTCGCTGCCAGCCCAGTTCCAGTGCGGCACTACATGCAGAATTGGACGATCGGTGATCCACTGCGCCTGATGAATCCAGTACGCTGTCTTAGGAAAGCCGCAAAGATCCATAATCCCGAACGAAGATCCGGCCGCCGGCCACGACAGCGGCTGGGGTTCGCCGCGATAGTCGAAACCAGTCCAAACCATCGTGCCCGCCATAAACGGGCGTTCGTCCACCTGCTTCCAGGCATCGCGGTGTGAGAGCCCCCAGGGCAGCACTTGATCATCGTAGGCGTCCAAGAGCATCGCGGGACGGTCCGTGCTGTACTGATCCCGGGTCATAACCGTTGAAGTATCTTCTGAGCTGAACATCGGCTTGGTGGGGTTGATCTTGTGGTACTCATCGAAGTCGCGGTACACATAGTTGAAACCGGCGACATCGGCTGCTTGCGATGCATTGACGGGGTTAAGATCGGAGTTGCTCTGTGCCGCAGTCACCGGACGCGTTGTATCGAGCTGTTTCACAGACGCACTCATCCTACGCACGAGCTGATAGCCCATCTCGGTGCCCTGCGATGGCTCTTCGTTGAACACGGACCACAAGATGACGCTGGGATGGTTTCGGTCACGGCGCACCATCCAATCGAGTTGACGCAAGTGTTCCGGACTGGAACCAAAGTTGCGGGTCTCATCCATGACCAGCATCCCGAGGCGATCGGCATCATCTAGGAACTCCGCCGCGGGCGCGTTGTGTGCGCAGCGATAGGCGTTCGAGCCCATCTCCTTCAGCCTGCGGATGCGAAATTCCCAAAACGAATCTGGAACTGCCACACCAACGCCTGCGTGGTCCTGATGGTTGGCCGTGCCCTTCAGCTTGACCGGCTTGTCATTCAGGAAGAATCCTTTGTCTGGATCGAAGCCGATCGTCCGGAAGCCGTTATGGATCGTCAGTTCGTCGACAACAACACCGTCGCGTTCGACGACCGTGCGCACCGTGTACAAGGTTGGGTGCTCGACGGACCAGAGCCGCGGAGCGGTGACCGGGAGGGTGAACTTCGCAACGGATTCTCCCAAAGGCTGAACGGTCACATCCGCGTGTCCGCTCACCACAGGCTTGCCTGCAGGATCATACAGCGTCGACTCGACCCGCGCCGTCGTGGGCTTCTCCTCGATGCTGTAAAGCGTCGTTTCGACTGGGATAGACCAACTCATGTCGGCGTTGCGGACAGGATTGGCAAAGACTCCGTCGGTCTCGATATGAACCGGATTGCGCTCCACCAGCCAGGTGTGCCGGTACATGCCGGCACCCTCATACCACCAGCCTTCCATTGCGTTGGCATCCGCCTGAACGGCGATTACGTTGAGGTCGGAACCATAGCGCGCGAAGGGAGTGATGTCGATGTAAATAGAGTTGTAGCCAGACCAGTTGCGCACCGAGAGAACGCCGTTCACCCATATGGTGGAGTGCGTGGCAATGCCGTCCAACTGAATCTCGAGATGCTTGCCGCGATTCGACGGATCAAGTCGGAAATACCTGCGGTACCACCCGATGCCGCGCTGACGATATCCCTGGGAGATGTTTGCATGAGCATCGAACGGCTGCGCGACGGCCCAGTCGTGCAGCAGGTTTACGCGATTCCACGCGGAGTCGTCATACTCCGGGGACGCTGCCCCGGACGAACTCCCCGCCTTCGCGTTGTCGTAGGATGGTTGATGGCCGGTGATCTCCGGAAACGGGATGTCCCCCTCATGGAACAGCCACCCTCGATCAAGAGAAAGACGCTCACGCACAGGAGTTGATCCCGACGACACATTCTGCGACCGCGCAATTCTCGGCAAAGCGACCGGGATGAACAGCGATAGGAGAACAAACCAATGACGAAAGGACAATCCCATAGAGCAGCTAACTCCTGATTGTTGTGGCAGACCGCATTGCGCTCCGGGGGGAAACAAGCGGGGTTGCGAACCGTACAACAATGCTTCGGAAAAGGTTGAGACTTCACTTGTACTTCGGGTCGCTCTCTGCGGGGCCGTCCAACGTGATCCGGTAAACGTACGCCGCTTCACCAGGGGGCTTGGCCGGTGCCGAAATGTGCAGACCGTCCGCCTGTTGCTCAAAGCCAACCTTCGAATCGGACCCAAACAGGGTGACACTTTGAATCCGTTGGCTGCCCAGGGCGCTTGAGCCAAGCATGTGGATCACTGCTTGGCCGGAAGCAGGCCAGCCTAGCTCGATCGCATAGAGGTTTTTACCCTTCGTGGTGAAGCGGAAGTCCTCTGAGGTATAGGGCTTGGTATCGGCGTCGTGGAAGGAACCCGTTGCTGCTTTCGTTGGGCCTTCGCCGTAGACCTTCCACGGCCGCGTCCCGTAGATGGCATCGCCGTTTACTTTAAGCCAGCCACCGACGGCGCGGAATACCTGTTGCACCTCGTCCGGAATGGTTCCGTCGGCACGGGGACCCACGTTCATCAGAAGGTTGCCATTCTTGCTTACTACATCTGCCAGCTGATCGATGATGAAAATCGGCGTCTTGAAAGTGTCATGATCGATGTAACCCCAGCTCTTGTTGCTCACGGACGTATCGGTCTGCCAATACTGCGGACGGATGTCGGCTAGTTGGCCACGCTCAATGTCGAGCAGACCGGAGTGCTCCTGCATGTCGACCCACTTGTAACTGACAATGCCAACGGGGCCATTCTTCAGCGACTCATTATAGTAATAAGCCACGAATTTGGCGAGGTAAGGTCGCACCGAGGGTTGGCCGATCCACCAATCGAAAAATATGAAATCAGGATGGTATTTCTTTACGATCTCCGCGGAACGGGCCAGCCAGTCCTCGCCATATTCCGGGCTGACATAGGTCCAGTCCTGGGCCAGGTTCGATCCTGCAGCGTCGTTGCCGTCCTGCACCTGCATCTGCGCCGGCCCGTAGAACGCGACGTTCTTCGGATCGTTTACATCCGAAGGAATCCTGCGCCCCCCATTCATGAACCAGTCATGCTCGATACGGTGCGACGATGCCCCAAGGTGTAAACCTTCTGCCCGAATCGCTTTTGCGAGATCGCCAACCAAATCGCGCTTCGGACCCATCTTGACGGCCGTCCAATCGGACAAGCTGCTGTCATACATCTGAAAACCGTCGTGATGTTCAAAGACGGGCACCACATACTTCGCTCCAGAGTCTTTGAACAGTCGCGCCCAGGCTTGGGGATCGAAGTGCTCTGCCTTGAACATCGGCACAAAGTCCTTGTAGCCGAACTGAGTCAATGGGCCGTAGGTCGCGACTTGATGCTTGTTCTCCGGCGTGCCCTCAAGGTACATCAACCGCGGATACCATTCGCTGCCGAATGCCGGAACAGCATACACACCCCAATGAATGAAAATTCCGAACTTGGCATCCTTGTACCAGGTGGGTACGTCCCATTTGGATAGAGAGCCCCAATCAGGGTGAAATGGACCTTCATGCCCGACCTTGTCCACTTCCTTCAGCATGGCATCGCGGGCGGGATCGTACTTCGCAACCGAACTCTTCCATTGCTGTGCGATCTCCTCAGCCGGAAGATTCGCTGTTGGCGCTACAGAGGACACTGTCTGCGCGTGCATCCACGCTGTGGAGTAAGCCAGAGCTGTAAAGGCCATGCCGATTAGTGAGCGCCGGCCAAGCTTGTGATTCTTTCTCAACATCGATACTTCTCCTGGATCAGATGGCGTGATCATTTGCGAAACACATCTCGATTTGCCGAGCAATGGACAACGGACCGAATCTTCCAACTTGGTCCATCGTCACACCGCCATGCGCGATGTAGCCATGCGCGTGGGCATCCGGTTGATACTCCTCGATATCGACGGCCACAGACATTGCCAGCCACTGGCTTCAATGTGGCCGCCAAGGCATCCGCGTTGGCCTTCACTTCGTTCTCGCAAATCGCAGTGCCGTAGGAGCCCCAACTGTTCCAGCCCATAGGCGGGGCGGGCGCGAGTTGCTGCTGAGCAACGGCGATGCTGCCACATGCTGTGGCAAGCGCGAATGGTCCGATAACAGGGCTGCATCCGATGGCGATCATCCATGTCTCTTGGGATCGAGGGTTCGTTTTGACCTTTCAGTCAACGTTTACTATGCTGTTACGAGACTTATCCGACGCGCCGGCACGTTGTCAAGATAATCGACAAGACTCTGGGTGTGCATCGCGACAAGAGTGCAGCGCGGGCCCCTCGCATTGTGGAGTTTATTCATGGATGTCGTTTTCGATCGCCGCATTCTGTTTTGCACCCTTCTGCTTCTCAGCGAGTTCTGCTTGGCCGAAGTACCAGCCAATTCCGGAATGGCGGCAAAACAGACGACCCCTGCTTCGACCCTGCTGACTTTGTGGTATGGCAGCCCGGCGAAGACATGGACCGATGCTCTAGCAATCGGTAATGGACGTTTGGGGGCGATGCTCTTCGGAATACCGGAACATGATCGGTATCAATTGAACGACATCACCGTATGGTCTGGGGGACCTATGCCCAACGCAGATCGTCCCGGTGCATACCAAGCTCTTCCTGCCATACGGGAAGCGCTCCGCAGCGGCGACTACGCGGCAGCGACGAAACTAGTGAGCGAACACATGACCACCACCGGCGTTGGCGATAGTGAATACTGGCCTTCGTATGAGACGCTGGGAGATCTTAATTTTGATCACGTCCTTCCGGCGGGGGATGTCACGAACTACCGTCGCTGGCTTGATATCGAGCGAGCTTTATCGGGAGTCGATTTCTCCGTGGGTGGCGTGCGCTTCCATCGTGAGAGCTTTTCGACAGCCCCTGACCATGCCATTGTGAGTCGATTCTGGAGCGATGCGAGCGGAAAAATCAGCTTCACCGTTCAGCTGTCGCGCATTGCCAATGCCTCAACGACAGCGCAAAGCAATGACACGCTACTGATGGCGGGGGACACTACGTTTCCGCCGCAGCCAGCACAGCCTGCGCGGCCGCCGGTGACGTCAGGACCACGTAAGGGCTTCCAGGGCCGGCCCGCGAAGCCCGCGACCGACGCCCGTCCCGGCAATCTTGAGTACGAGGTACAGCTACGTGTACATACGTTCGGCGGTGTCGTGCGTGCCGAAGGCGATCATCTCGTTGTGCAGGATGCGGACGAAGCCACAGTCATTCTTACCGCCGGTACCAGCTACGTCCTGGACTGGAGTCGGTCGTTCAGGAGAACAAGTCCGCACCAACAGGTCACAGAACAGATGAAGTCAGTCTCGTCGAAATCCTATGACGAAATGAAGACTGCTCACGTGACTGACTATCGCCATTTTTTCGATCGTGTTAG
>DASRLI010000057.1:0-14076 GCA_035648535.1 Occallatibacter sp.
ACCGTACGCGACACCTGTGGCCTCCTGTCCTTGTCTCATACAGAATGCCATAAATTTAGCTAAGTGAACAGTATTAGGTGTAGAGGGGCTTTGAAAGGGCACGGCCGGGGTACCCTCTGGGTCGCCGTGCCGAAAATGCCAAGGTTTTAGTCGGGCTTTAGCCCCTGAGGGATGTTTCTGCCCCTATACCATCAGGAGACCTGCTTTAGCCCCTGCCGCTCCCCTTCGCATCAACGCCACCACTCCGAGCGAATCTCCTCGCCCCCCACAACCTCAGTCGGAACCCCCGGCACAGGCGCCCAGAGCTTCAGATCCTTCTCCGCGAACACGCTCTCGATCGGCTGCGTCCAATGGTGAAGCGCAAGGTCAAACAACCCCCAGTGAATCGGCATCAGCAACCCCGCGCCGCCCAGCGCGCGAAAGCTGCGCACCGCTCCTTCCGGGCCCATGTGTATGTCGGCCCACAGCGGATTCGAAGCGCCAATCTCGAGCATCGTCAAATCGAATGGACCAAACCTCTCGCCAATCTCGCTGAAGCCATGCCACTCCCCCGAGTCAGCGCCGTAATAAACGCGGTGCCTCGGGCCCGCCAGCACAAACGACGCCCACAGCGTTTCAAAGCGATTCAGCAGACTGCGCCCGGAGAAGTGGCGCGCCGGCAACGCGCTAACGGTCAGCGATCCCACCGTCACGTTGTCCATCCAGTTCAGTTCTGTGCAGCGCTTCGCATCCACACCCATTCGCGCCAGAATAGCTCCCACTCCCAGCGGCGCAATCCAGCGCGCCTGCCTCAGGCTCTCCATTGCAGCAAGCCGCCGCACGGTACCTTCTCCCAGGTGATCGTAGTGATCGTGCGAAATCAGCACAGCGTCAATCGCAGGCAAATCTTCAAGCGCGAGCGTCGGCGGAAAGAAGCGTTTTGGCCCGGTCCACTGTGTAGGCGCCGCGCGCTCATCCCACACCGGATCGATCAGCACACGCACGCCGTCAATCTCCATCAACAACGACGAGTGACCGAACCACGTTGCGCGCAGCCCCGATCGCGGGCTCGTTGCATAAATTCGTGCATCGGTATGGAACGGTCCCAGCGGCTGCCTCGGCGATCGCGCCGCCGCTCCAAAAAAAAGCGCGGACCGACTTTGAACATGATTGAGAGCCCGCCCACCTTGGTCGGCACCGGGTTCACAAACCTGCGGCCATCCCGCTCGGCTTTAAGAAGGGTCATGACTATTCGATGGCGGAGCGCACCTCAAGATTCCTTGAAAAGCCCATGCCCGACAACTTAGCCACAAACACGCATGCGCCCGCTCCGAAGCCGACAATCCACTGGCAAGTACAGCCCACCGCGCAAACCGACCGCCGGAGTGCGATAAGCGGATCATGCATCAACCGAGAATCCTCTCTGGCTACATGGGCGTTTTTCAGGACCGATCCTATAGTTGGCAAGTAATCCACGGCCACCGAGCAGTTTGGGAACTCTCCGAGCATTCCGCGAGTTCCGCGCTCCAGAGTCTGGCCTGGTGAGATCCTGCCCGTTTCATTCGGTATCCGGCGGTTCCTGCCTACTTGATAGAAATTAATCTGCGCCAGCGAGTAATGTTTCGTGCCACGTGTCGCCTGCCTTCCTAGAGGCACCTCGATTTGCTTCGGGACTTCCGGCTCCGCATCTACAATCGATGCCTTCCGTGTTTCCACGGAAATTCTACCCTGTCCGTTCAGAGAGCACACGTGACTATCCACTCACGACAGGTTCGATCCTTCACCGCTCCGGTCTCAGCGACGACTACGACCTCTGCTGCAAGCTGCCAGCCCATCCTGACGCCTTACGGCACTAGTAGCACGAAGCAGGCTGACAGCGTGGACAGTCTTGCTCTTCGGCAACAAGTTACCACCATCAGGCCTGTAGGGGACTCTCAACCCCAAGTCTCCTAAGTGACCACCACAGCCACCTCAGTTGCGCTCACGCGCTAAGCGCCATGTCTGGCGTACAAACGCAGGAAAGCCACCCAGAAGGGTGGCTTCCCTGGCTAGCGCTGCTGTTTAGTTGATGATGACTCCAACAGTATCGTCATTGGCCAACGAGACATTACATGTGTCCGGCCCGTTCGAACTCGCGGTTCCGAACGGTACGCAGTTTGAGGACCATCCGCTGAAGGTACCGCCGGACCCTGGGGTTGCGGTCAGGGTTACCGTGGTGCCTATGGGATAAGTTCCCACACATACCGAGCTTCCGAAGCCAGCACCTGGAGAGCCCGGACCGCAATGGATCGTGTCTGCTACTCCCGAAGCGGACGGGCCCGTCACAAGCCATGTGGTGGCGTTGCTGCCGGCATTGAGGATAGTGAGAGTTGCTAACCCCGTTCCGACCGGGCCTGTCCCAGGTGAAACAGCAAACGTTGCTGCGCCCGTCACGACAGTGTTGTCGTTAGTATTCGTGTAGACTGCCGTAATTGCGGTAGTTCCCTGGAACAGGCCGGTGGCTAGTCCAGTAGCGTCGATGGTGGCAACCTTCGCGTCGCTGGAGCTCCAAGTGACCTTGCTTGTCAGGTCGCGTGCACCCGGAGTGGCGGCATTCGATGAAAAAGTCCCGATCGCAATATATTGGCCGGTTTCATTCAGCGATAAAACCGATTGAGAACTCGGCAGCACAGCAATCGAAAGCAGGTCTTCTGATGCCGCAGCAGTAATCGTCAGCGTCGCAGTAGCCGTCACCACGCTGCTGACCGAATTCGTGTATTGGGCAACTATTGTCGTAGTACCGGGACTCTTGGCTGCAGCAAGTCCGGTGTTCAGTCCAATAGTGGCGACTGCCGGGTTCGTTGAGCTCCATATAAGTTTTGGAGCGGTTGTTACGTCCGACTGCAGGCCAGTGCTCCCGTCGGTACCGAGCGCGATGAACTGTCCTGTTTGATTGGTTGCCAGAGACTGGGCCCCCGGAATGATTGAAAGCGATGTGACTGGTTCCGATGCGGCGTTTGCGACCGTAAAGGTCGCAATGGCCGTTGCCACACTCAAGTCGGGGTTATGAGCGATGGCCATGATGACAGTAGTTCCCTGGCCCACCGCCGTAACAAGACCCTTAGAGTCGACAGTGGCAACCTTCTGGTTGCTGGAACTCCACGTGGCCGTACTCGTCAGGTTCTGCGTGAAGGGAGCGATTGAGTAAGTTCCAATCGCAGTGAACTGACCTTGTTGACCAGGATATGCCACCGATTCAGATCCTGGAATGATGGCGAGCGATAGTAGTGGTTCCGACACCGATCCCGCAACGGTAAGGGTCGCCGTCGCCGTTACCACGCTCTTATCTATGTTCGTTGCAATGGCCGTGATTGTGGTCGTACCCTGGCTAAGCGCTGTGGCAGCGCCCGTGGCGTCAATCATGGCTACTAGCGGGTTGGTGGATGTCCAGCTGACCTGGCTGCTCACGTCCGTCTGGATTCCCGTGCTCCCGTCGGTTCCTATCGCAATAAACTGGGCGATTTGAAACGGCGATCCGGGCAGCGGCAATGTAATCGACTGCGAGCCGGGGAAGATAGACAACGCTCCGATTTTCTCAGAAGCCGGACCGGTCACCGTAAAGGTTGCCGTGGCCGTCGCCCCGCTGTTGTCCGCGTTGTTGGTAACGACGGCGAAGATGACCGTCGCGCCTTGGCCAATCGCCGTGGCCAAGCCCGTATTGTCGACGTTGGCGACTTGCAGATTGCTGGAACTCCATTTGACCGTGTAACCCGGCACGTTCGCCATGTTCTGGGCGCCCGGAGTCGAAGATGTGGATAAGAATGTGCCTATCGCCAGGAACTGGCTGGTTTGCCCTGCTGCCGTCACCGACTGCGAGGCCGGTACAATGGCTAGCGAAACGAGTGGCTCAGCGGTGGTGGGGATGTTCACGGCGATCGTCGCGGTCCCCGTCACCACCGTGCCGTCGGGATTGGCGGCGACGGCCGTGATCGCGGTTATGCCATTGGCAACCGCCGAAGCGACCCCGGCGGATGTTATGGTGGCCACCGAGGTGACGCTCGATTTCCACGTAGCCTGGGTGATCGTCGCAGAACCAATCGTTGCAAATTGACCGGTCAGGTTTACCGTTGTGCCCGATGACGTGGTGCCGATAGCAATAAGCCCAGCGGTCTGGCCGACCGCAGTAAGCGTCTGTGAGGCCGGCACAATGGCTAGTGAAACAAGCGGCTCGGGGGTGGTGGGAATGTTCACTGTGATCGTCGCGGTCGTCGTCACCACGGTGCCATCGGGATTCGAGGCGACAGCTGTGATTGCCGTTGTGCCGTTAGCAACAGCCGTCGCGACTCCGGCGGATGTTATGGTGGCCACCGAGGTGACGCTCGAATTCCACGTCGCCTGCTTGATCGTTGCTGTGCCAATCGTTGCAGGCTGACCGGTCAGGTTTACTGTCGTACCGCTTGACGTGGTGCCGATCACGATGAGCCCGGCCGTCTGATTGGCCACGGTGAGCGTCTGAGAGTTGGGCACGATGGCCAGCGACACCAACGGTTCCGGTGAGCCAGTCGTGGTTACGGTAAAGGTTGCGGTTCCTGTCACCACTGTCCCGTCGGGATTCGTGGCCATGGCCGTAATGGCGGTTGCACCAGCACCAACCGCTGTGGCGAGGCCACTGTCTGATTTGATTGTGGCAACAGCGGCAACGCTCGAGTTCCATGTTGCCGGACTGATCGTTGCCGTGCCAATTGTTGCAGACTGAGTGGTCAGGTTGACTGTCGAACCGCTTGACGTAGTGCCGATAGCGATGAACTGGGCGGTTTGATTAACCGCCGTAGCTGATTGCGAACCGGGTACGATCGCCAACGAAACCAACGGTTCCGGTGTGCCTGGAGCTGTCACCGTGAGGGCTGCGGTTCCCGTTACCACGGTTCCGTCAGGATTTGTAACGATAGCGGTGATGGCGGTTGTACCTGAACCGTGCGCTGTGGCAAGGCCAGTGGTGTTAATGATTGTGCCAACTGAGGTGTTGCTGGAAGTCCATTTTGCCTGGTTTGTCAGGTCCTTTGTAGTACCTGCACCGGTGGTGCCGATCGCGATGAACTGGGCAGTTTGGTTGATTGCCAAAGCAGTTTGCGATGCAGGAATGATCGTCAGCGAGACCACGGGCTCCGCCGTACTCGAGATGTTTACGGTTAGCGTCGCGATGGCAGTCACCACGGTACCATCGGGATTCGAGGCGACTGCCACGATTGCCGCTGTGCCGTTGGTAAGGGCGGTGACGACTCCGGTGGCCGAATTGACTGCGGCCACAGCCGGATTGCTTGAGGTCCAGACCGCAGCATTGACCGTCGCGGAACCAATCGATGCCGGGCGATTAGTCACGTTCACCGTCGCTCCCGTTGAGGTCGTTCCAATCGCGATGAATTGACTGGTTTGATTCGCTGATGCGACCGTTTGAGAGCCGGGAATGATTGACAGCGATTGCAAAGGCTCAGGCGCCGGGCCTCCTTGCGCGGCCGTAACCGTGAAGGTTGCGTTAGCCGTCACTATGCTTTTGTCTGGGTTCGTGGAGATTGCAGTGATGGTGGTAGAACCATTGTTCATCGCCATCGCAAGACCGGACGCGCCGATGGTTGCAACCGCCGTGCTGCTGGAGGACCAGGTAACGCTGTTCGTCAAATTCACTTGAAGGCCGGTGGTCCCGGAAGTTCCGATTGCGATGAATTGCCCGGTCTCACCCGGCGTCGCAACCGCCTGAGAGCCTGGCATGATGGAAAGTGCAGTGACAGGCTCCGCGGAAGTGCCAGTACCTGCGGCTGTAGCGGTGAGTGTTGCCTTGGCGCCGGTGGTTCCGGGCATATTGGCGGTAATCGTGGTTGTGCCTGCGCCCACAGCCGTTGCCAATCCGGAGGAATTCACGGTCGCCACGGCAGGAGTGCTGGAGGTCCAGGTAACCTGGCTTGTTATATCCTGGTAGCTCGCCGATTTAGTTCCATGGCCGATGTACCCGGATGCAGTAAACTGCACTCCCTGGCCCACCGTAAGAGACTGGGTCGCCGGGGAAATCTGGATGGCACTTATCTCAGTGTTGGAGCAACCGGTGAATGGCAGGAAGAAGCACACGAGCGCGAACAACTTGGCGTAATCACGAACGAACATGCGGAGTTCCTTTGCTGGCTCCGCCGTTCTGATTGTGAAGCGAAGTCGATAACGTGGTTTTTAGAATTCGAAGATCGGTGCAAACATAGTCGGACCGAGGTACCCACGTATATAAAACTTTCGTGCTATGGAATTGGGTCGGTCAAAGATTCCATTCCGTCCTCTCTTACTTCTCGCAATTCCATAGATTGTTAACAATAGACGCCGTATTGATCAGCCAGGAGGCGCTCTGACCTGGATTTCCGGGAATTCATGCGAGACTCCTCCTAAGACCCGATGGACCTGCGTTGTCTCGCTTTCCTCCGTGTGACAAAACCCATACCTTTCGGAACACTCCCACGGTCTGTCTCACGATTCGTGTTTTCAGTGGCTTGCAAATCGCTTGTGCGATGTCCATTCGAGACGAATTGCGGGGAGATTTTCAAGGCTGTCGATGTTCCATAAGGGCTGTGGCATCGGTAATCCGGCAGACCCTTTCGGAACAGCGGGTTGGCCGGTACCGCAGCCGATTTTTGGGATCACAATCCAATAAGTAACGAAATGTCGGCTTATGGCTAGGCTTTTCTGGAGGGCGGGTGGCCCACCTTTCCCCCATCGGCGCTTTTCCCTCAACACAACAACATTGAGGGTGCCCCATCCTTCGCGTACTTTGCGAAGGGTGGGATTCACTGAAGCCCCCTTTCCAGTATTCTGTTCGCTTCCCTTCGTTGGGCAGTCCACTCCGACTCGATCTCCACCGTGCCGATCTTCCCCGTTGCGAAGTGCAGAAAGCTGGACCATGGCCAGTCTTCCGGCCTCGCCACAAGACCGCGCTTGACCGGGTTGCGGTGCATGTATCGCAGCTTTTCCACGCGCTTCAATTCGTTGTGCACATTGAAGTCGTAGTATCGCCGCTGCCAGAACTGAACTTCTCCACCCCTTTTTCAGTTTCCTTGAAGTTTGCTGTTTCAGGACTTGCACCGCGGTTGCCAGGGACGACACCGCAGGCTCTCCCACGAGCAAATGAACATGCTCGGGCATCAGAACATAGCCTGCAACGACAAAGCCGTATCGCAGGCGCACGCTTTCAAGCGCGCGCTCGAAGATCTTGTAAGCTCCGGCCTTGGCCAGCAGCGGCTGCCTTCGATAACAACTGAAGGTAAGAAAGTGGAAGACACCGCACTTCTGGTAGCGAACAAGTCCCTTCGTCATTGCACAAGAAGTTTATATCGAGTGGCTCGCACATCGGTTCAGGGTCGTGCAGAAGCAGGAAGGGTGAGCGGATGTTCGTGGCCTCCCATCCTTGAATCAAGAAGCGATTCAAGGATGGGGCACCCAGCACTACCGTTTGGTCGGGAACTTGACGGCCATGTGGTAGCTGTAGAACAGGAATCGCATCGTCGAGTCATTCACACAGAATCTTAGGAAGCCAGGGTCGCGTTCATACCAAGCGATCAGGTCGGCTTCAACGTAGGTCTCAATTCCGCTCAGGTATTTGATCAGTTGAGTCTTATCGTTCCGCTGTTTCACCAATTCTATTAGGCTTACATCCGCGAATCTGATGTCATGTGCATAGATGTTCCTCACCTTTCGAATGGTCTCGACAAAACCCAGTTCCTCGGGAGGAAGACATGCCGCATCCAGCAATTTCAGAATGCTGGATCTCCCATTGATCGGCCGCGAGTCCACGAACCCATCGAGTGTTTCATTCTGCATGACTCTGTTCAGGAGCTTGATTCGCAGTCCTGTTCTGACGATGTATTTCGCTGCGCTTTCAAGCAGTGCGTCGATTTTGAGAATGAAGGCCCAATCGCTATCGGTCTTGATGATCTCGCGGATTAGGTCTTTGTGCAGGCCGACACTCTCGCAGAATTTCTCTGACTCCTCAAGTATTATTTTGAAGCGTTCGGCGCCTTCAAGCTGAGGCTTGGATTTGGGCGCGCGCGGTTTAGACTTTTTCTTCACGGGCTTTCTAGGTGCCTCCGGCATGGTCATCTTTGGATCTTGCAATCGATCCATTGTATCCAGAGGGCGGGTGGCGCACCCTTTCACCAACCAAAATACAGAGGGTGCCCCATCCTTCGCGTACTTTGCGAAGGGTGGGATTCACTAAGCTCCCCTTACCAATATTTTGTTCACTTACCGAGAGTCCGTTCGGTTTGAGGGAACAGCGAAGCTTCCGATGGCCGGGCTCTGCTGCGCGCGTGGTCGCCGGTTGCCCCGGAGCATGAGTTCCGGGGCAACCGGCGTGGTGGGCCGGAAGGATTGAAAAGGCTCTACTTTTGCGGTTCGACGTTCAAGCGGTGCCCGGTGTTCTCCGCTACTGCGGTGGCCTGCGCGTTGTCCGTCCGCGGCGCCATCGAAACTACGGTGTACACGCGGTCTTTGTCGTCCAGGTCTTCGACCCGCAGCACGAGCTTGTCCTTGTCGAGCCTGAACTGCGCATGATTGCCGATGGGCAGCAGCATCGGATGCTTCTCATCGCGCGGGCGCAGACGATAAACCACAGTCTCGGTCTGCAAAACATATCCCTGACAAAGAACCTCTTGTGACCTTTGCTTCCAGAGTCGGTACCGAGCAGCTCACCGGTAAGCGACTTTGCATCCTTTTCGGGCAGTTTTCCAATTGGTGTAGAGGGGCTTTGAAAGGGCACGGCCGGGGTACCCTCTGGGTCGCCGTGCCGAAAATGCCAGGGTCATTAGTCGGGCTTTACAGCTTGCGGAAAAACTCTAGTTCAGCCGCTGTTTTGAAAGGGCACGACTTCAGTCGTGCCACAAATGTCGCAAAATGAACGTGGGCTTTAGCCCCTGAGGGATACTTTCCTCGATTTCCAACCAGAATCAGCCCTTTTTCCGCAGCCTGTTTAGCCCCTGAGGAATGTTTCTGCCGCTAAACCATCAGGAGACCTGCCTTAGGATCTGTCCAATGACTTGCCTTTCGGTGAAGGGTACGGGCTTCAGCCCGTACATAAACCAAGCAAAATGAGTTGGGCTTTAGCCCCTGAGGGACGTTCTTTTGTCCCATCTCCGGCGTCTCTTCACTGTTTCTGGACAGGTTCTTAGGATGTACCGCACGACACCGAATCCATACGGAGCAGGACGCCCGTCTGGTTATGCTGCGGCTGTTTCGCATAAGCGCCCGCGGTCAAACTGACCAGCCCAACAAGAACCCACTGAATACGCATCGCAGAGCCTCCCATCTGTGCAGAGACCACGATTTAGCAGGGGGACCCCGTAGCAGGCGCAGACTTTTCGGATTCAAGGGCAAGTCCGAAATTGAGGCACGATCACGCAGGTAAGTACACGAAAGTCCGCTGGGCGGCCCACCATTTCACCAACCAAAATCCAGAGGGTGCCCCATCCTTCGCTGACCAGGGTCCCCGACGAACGTTCTTTGGTCGTTGGGGTGAAGGAACAGATCTTCATCCCTGGGGTGCAGAACGCCCCGTGCCCCATCCTTCTGAGAGAAGCGCAGCGGAGTCGAAGAACCTGCTTCTTGATCCGCTGCGAAAAGGGTGGGATACCACAACCCTCAGCCGAGGTTCTTCCTATTCCCTAATCCCTAGTCCCTATTGCTTCGGCAAATAAATACCAACAACCTTTGGGTGCCCCATCCTCGCCACGTCTTTGTTTTTGTGGCTAGGGTGGGGTAGCTCGAAGACAGTATTTATTTGCCGGATCTATAGTCCCTAATCCCTAGTCCCTAATCCCTAGTCCCTAGTCCCTAGTCCCTGCCCTCCGCCCTCCGCCCTTCGCCCACTGTCCACTGCTCACTGTTCACTGGCCCGGCCCGGCCGGGCCCCACTGTCAGCGTAAACGCGGAAAATTGGTCCAATTTGCCTGCCAAAAGCGCGTTATTAGCCGCTATTTGGTCTTATTTGGTCGCTTTTCGGGTAATTCCAGACAACCCTTCCCTCACTAATGGAACCTTGTGAGCGGCCAAAACGCCAATTTGGGCTGCAAAAAGGGTTAAGCCCTCGAAGAAATGCAACCACCTGGGCCAACATTTGGCCCCATTTCGTAACCCTTTAAGCGAACGTTTCGGGGCTTTTCGTAACCATCCAGGCCAACATTTCAGGCCCACATGGCCACCCTAAAACTCGAAACGGAGTGCCACTCCGGGGCAGGACTGGGTCTCTTGTCGAGCATTCATGGCCGGGGAGCCGTAGAAACAGCTGCGCCAGCCAGCCAAGCGACTACACGAACCCCGAGCAAGATACGCCTCGTGAGATACGGCCGAAAAATGGCAGAAGAAAAAACGGCCCTCAGCGAAGCTGGGGGCCGTTTCTGTTGACGGGCGAGCAACGCTCGCTTATTTCAGGGTGCCGTTGGAATCCATGGTGATGCCGCCAGGCCCTGCATTCTTCTTCTCTTCGTTGGCCTTGCGCGTTCCCATCGCCTTGGTACGCCAATCTTCCGCGGCTGCAATGTCTGCCTTGACTGCGGCGACATCGCCATAGTCCACGTCTGCTTTGCGCCGGTAGATCAGGTTCAGATAGGCCATGGCATCGTCATAATTAGCCCGGTTGGCCACCGCGTCGTTGAGGTATTTCAGACCCTCTTCAACCAGCGGTGCATTCTGGGCCTTGAGTGGCTCCATCACCTTCTTGGGCGCCTTCACGTTACCCGCGCCGTCGTCGTTGACGCCAGCCGACTGCAAGGCCGTCAGCGTGTTCTCATGCGCCTGGGTCCAGTCGATGACACCGACTGTGTAGGCGGCCTCAGGATCCTTCGGGTCCACGGCCAGAACCTTCTTTTGCCATTCCTTGGCTTGGTCCAGCTTTTTGATCTGGAAATAAATGCCCGCGATCTGCTTCAGGCTGTTTACATCGTTCGGGGTTTTGACCAGAACTTCCTTGAAGATATCGATGGCCTGTTCCGCTGTTTTCAGATTTTCCGCGGTTTCCAGACCGGGTACCACGTTCTGCGCCAGCGCTGTGGCCAGATAGGTCTTTGCCATGGGCAGACTCGGGTCCAGCTGTGTTGCCTTCTGGAAGTGACCGATCGCTTCTTCGTAGTGTGCGCTTTTGTACGCTTCCACTCCCTTGTTCAACTGGTCACGGGCTGCAAGCTGATCGCACCCGCTCATGGAAAGCACCATGCCGGCAAGGGTAACCGCGAACGCCGTAATACGTGCGGGTCCATTCATTTTCGTATCCTTCTCCTTCAGGCGAGTGCCTATCGGTTGCGCGCCTGGAATCTGTTGCAACTGGCTGCGGGCGGGAGCAACCGAAACCAGGATTGAAAAATTGTACTCCTGTTTCCGCCCGGCATCACCGCTTCCGGACGGGGCTGGCAACCTTGGGGATTCGGGGAAATTCGAGCCATCCCATTTCCCCCGTCGGCCAGCCTGAATCTTTGTCGCCCCTTAGTCCCTCTGTCCGGTGCGATCAGTGTAGGGCATATTGCCCGATTCCGATCGCCTGCGCGGCTCCCTTTGCAGGGAAGAGGCTACATTGCGCCGGCTATTGGCCAGCCTGAATCTTCGGTGTCATCAACCCGATGTGATCCACGTTGGCCGCGCGGCCAATATCGATTACTTCGGCAATGTAAGCGAAGTTCAGATCGTCGTCGCCCCTGACGAACATGACGCGCTCGGCGCGGTTCGCATAGATCTCTGTGAGCTTGGGCAGCAAATCGGTCTTGGCCACGTCGGTCTCGTTGATCTTGTACGTCGGCGCTGCGCCGGGGCGATACAGGACCTGGACGACGATGGTGCGATCGTTGGGCTGCTGCTGCTTCTGAGGATCCTTGGGCGGCTGGGGTACCAGGGCATCCAGGCCCTTTGGAGTCACCGGCACGATGACCATGAAGATGATCAACAGCACCAGAAGAATATCGATCATGGGCGTAACATTGATGTCGGACGAGTAGCCTCCCCCGCCTCCAGTCGTCATTGACATGGTTTCAAACTCCTCGTTTACTAGAAATCGTTAAGAGACAGCACAACAGCAGACTTATTCGCCACCCGGAAGGTTGCCTTCCTTCTTCGCAGTCAGCAAACCCACTTCATCCACGCCGGCTGTGCGTACGTTGTCGATGGCGTCTTCAACCGCCTTGTACTGCGCCCGCGCATCTGCGCGAACATAGATCGTCTTGCCGGGCTTGTCGGCCAGCTTGTCTTGAACCTTCCGGCCAAGCTCACTAGGAGCGACTTTGTCCTGCCCCAGGAACACGCCACCATCGCGAGTGACAGCAACCACAATGGCGTCTTCCTTGTCAGCGTCGGGCATGGCAACGGCGTTGTCCACTTGCGCCATATCGATCTGAACCTTGTTCTGGAGCATGGGGGTGATCACCATGAAGATGATCAGCAGCACCAGCATCACATCCACCATGGGGGTGACGTTGATATTCGAGTTAACCTTGGAGCCTTCGTTACGAACCGCGATTCCCATTATTAAAACTCCGTTGCCTTTGAATTTCCGTCCCGGATGGCTTTCGGCATTGCTCGAAAGCAGGTGTAGTCTGCGCGAGGTCGAAAGCGGTGGGCGGGAGAGATTTCAGGCTCTCCCGCCCCCGAAGGTTCTCGCTCGAACCGACAGCCGCCCCGCTTAGCGCTTGTGGCTCTGCTTGATGAAGTAGTCGACGAGTTCGCTGGAGGAGTTATCCATCTCCACGTCGAAATTCTCGACACGTCCTGTGAAGTAGTTGAACGTCATGACGGCGGGGATGGCGACCAGCAACCCGAAGGCGGTGGTGACCAAGGCTTCCGAGATGCCGCCGGCAACAGCGCCGATGCCCGAAGTCTTCTGAGTGGCGATCTGCTGAAAGGCGTGCAAAATGCCGATGACGGTGCCGAGCAGTCCGACGAAGGGAGCGGTTGCGCCGATGGTGGCGAGAACCGAGAGGCCCCTCTTGAGCTTGGCGTGGACGATGGCCTCGGCCCTCTCCAATGCGCGGCCCGAGCTGGCGATGGTCTCCTCGGTAGCGGTGCCACCGGAAGCGCGGAACTCCTGCAGGCCGGCGGTAACAACTTCGGCGAGGTGCGATTTCTTGCTGCGGTCGGCGATCTTGATCGCCTCTTCGAGCTTGCTGTCCTTCAGGGCGCCGGCAACCTTAGGCGCGAACTCGCGCGACTGCTTGCGGGCAGCAGAGAAGTACAGGTAACGGTCGATCATGACGGCCAGCGACCAGATCGACTCGATGAAAAGCGTGATGGCGATGGCGCGAACAGCCCATCCCATATGATCCCAAAGCCCCATAGGGCTGAAGCTGACCGTTTGGTCACCTTCCTGGAAGAAAAGGGCCAGGCTGCTGACCGAATGCGAAGCGAAGTGTGTGAGTTGAGCGAGAATCACTGAATCGTTCCTCCTAAGGAGTTTCTTGTGAACTGAAGACTACCTTACGGTTGCTGGGAATGCGGCTCTTTCCGGATTCGCATTCAGGTCAAAAGCAAGGCCCCTTGTCAAAGATGCAACAGGAAGCCAGAGTGTTTGTCATCCACCGAGCGTAAAGATCACGTTAACCGTGGTCTCCACTTCTACCGGCTCGTTGTTGAGCAGGTAGGGTCTGTAGCGCCAGGTCTTCACAGCATCCATGGCGGCCTGCTGCAACATGGCCGGTCCACTGATGACATGGAGTCCTTCAATCTGCCCCCCCTTGGAGATGGTGGCCTGAAGCACCACCGTACCAGAGACGCGAGCAGCCTTGGCGATCGGCGGATAGACGGGCGTGGTCTTCTGAATCAGCATGCCCACCATGACGCCGGCTGAGATGCTTACCTTCTTTGGAACCGCGGCCTTCACTTTAGGTCCGCTATTGGCAAACATGTCAGTCGCGCCGCTGCTGCTGCCGCCCAAGCCCTCCATGCCGGCCACACCAAAAGTAGACGGTGGCGCCTCTTTTTCGGAGACTTGAACGATGTTGTGCGGAATCCGTGTGGGGGCCGTCAACTGGTTGTTCATCATCTCCGACTGCACGTGGATCACGTGCACTACCTCCGGCGGAGGTGGAGGCGGAGGAGGTGGCGGCGGAGGCGGAG
>DASRLI010000058.1:0-7773 GCA_035648535.1 Occallatibacter sp.
TTGGGCTCCTGAATGCAATTTGAGGTCATGAGAATTGCGCCGGGGAATTCCGCGAACTCGTCAGCTTGATCGGTCCATGCACCGCCATAGTTCCCTGCGAGGTGCTCGTAGGCCTTCAATTTTGGATAACCATGCGCAGGAAGCATTTCGCCATGTGTATAGACCTGAATACCAAGCCCCTTAGTTTGTTCAAGAAGCGCATGGAGATCGTGGAGATCGTGACCCGATACCAGGATCGCCTTGCCTTTTCTGGCATGAAGCCTGACTTTTGAAGGTACGGGATGGCCAAACGTCTCTGTATGGGCTTTGTCTAGAATCTCCATCACGCGATAGTTCAATTCACCGACCGCAAGGGCGCTGGTTAGAAGTTCGTCAGCGGTGGGCGCTGGCTTCGTGAGGAAGTCAAGGAGTTCGTGAATCTTTGCGTAGGAATGAGGATCTCCCGCGCCCAAGGCGAGAGCGTGGACCGCATAAGCAGCGACGCCTTTGAGACCGTAAAGAACGAGTTCCTGCAGGTCCGAGACCTCCTTGCCCTCGGCAAGGAACCGAGTTGGCAACAAAGTTTGCTGACCTTGCGCGAGCAGACCTTCCAGCGACGAAGCTGGAATCCACGATGCGGGCCCACCGAGGTAGGACGGAGCGATTCCTGCGATCACGCTGGCACGCTCATACAAGTCTCGAGCCGCATTGCGCGTTGTGACGGCCTCATGAATCAATCCAATCAGGCGGTCTGGATCGAAATTCACATTGGTCAGCGTCGAGAATATGGCTTGAATGGTGAAGGCGTCGATTTCTGGATTGGAAGCGTCTAGCTGCCGCGCCCGATGCGCATACATTGCGATGCCCTTAGTCACGTGGATCAGGAGATCCTGGAGAGTAGCAGTTGTTTCATCTTTCCCGCAGACGCCAAGAGTCTGGCAGCCTTCACCTTTTGAAGTTTGCTCACACTGGTAACAAAACATCGAATGCACCTTCTCCGTCTAAATTGGTTTGCATGCCAAGCATATGCGGACGGGAAAGAGATCTCAGCGACTTTAGTCACAGCTACGTTCTGCGGGTTTCGATGTTTTGATACTCCACATGAACCAAGTTGCTGTGGAGTACATCCTCTACTCCGCGTGGATTGCGAGTGCGTGCTGAATCTAGTGGACGAACAGCGGCTGAGATCGGTGCAGAACAGCTCAATCAGCTCTATAAGAAGCACATCTAGGTAGAAGAGAAGATCGTCTTCTCGCGTGCGGCCGAGATGCTTGACAGCCGAACGATCGTGAATACCGGACTAGAATTCCACGCTAGGCGGGAATGAGTTCGCGCTGAACAGACCCTATTGCGCCGGACTCTATTGCCTGCCGGGATAGGTTCCTTTGTTCGCATGCGGCACCAAGCTCATGTGAAGGGCACGGGGTCAATTCGTCTGCCGGCGGCTTGTGGCCCTGGCAAGAAGCAACAGCACGAAGAATATCTACGCGATAATAACCGTGACCGCCACAGGTCCTACCCTGCTTGATCGATGGACGCACTTGCCCGGTGGGAAGAAAATGCTTGGAATTCATGAAGCCTGCAATGAAGTAGCCAAACCTCCACGTCCGTAGGACGATGCACGACCAATGACCTGCGTCCATCAATAGGTTGAGGGTCAGCGGCGACCTGAGTGGGCCAACGGGACGTCGCTCTGAATTAAGCTAGGTGGCCTCCAGCGCGGGATTAGTTCTACGCCCAACGACGAGCCTGTCTGCGCCTGCGACAAAAGTCATAGCTCGCACCCAGTCCTTTCACTACTCTTAGATTCAGAGTGTAGAAGAAATGGCGTCCAGACAGGAACGGACATTCCCTTTCATGCTGAGAAGAAGACGCTGATGCGTCGGTCAGCGCCAGACCTCTCGCAGTGCATCCGGCAAATTGCGCAATGGTTCTTTGTGGCGTTGAAGGCGTGGATGGATGTGCGGTTCTATTTGTGAGTTCAGTACTTCGAGTCGGGCGGAAAGAGCGTGTACGCAAGAACGGTAACTGGAGTGGTGTTCTCGCGGACCCTCCTCAAGTTGTCGCGTCGCAGGCAACAGATCTTTCCCTAGGAGATCACTCGACGATGCTCAAATCTCGGCTGCGCTGCTGGATGTCGTTTGCATTTGTCGCGATTCTTTCTCTCTCAGTCACATGGACTGTCCGCGCTGCCACCGAGCAAGCAGCAACCATACCCCCCACCTCAACTCCCGCGACAACACCGACAGTAATGCCCGCTTACTCCTCCCCAAACGGCATCGCCGGACCCACCACACCCTTCCACGACGGGGTAGCTGCAAAATACAACTACGCCTTTGGAAAGGACGCGCCGTTTTTTCCGTCGAACGCCACCTCATCCAACGGCCAGTTTCTGGATCCCAAGAGCTTCCCAACCGCCGAGTACTGCGGACATTGTCACAAAGAGGCATACCGCCAGTGGCGGCAGTCGGTCCATGCGAACGCATTTCGCGAGCCGTGGTATCTGAAGAACGTCGACATGCTCATCGACGAAAAGGGCGTACAGTTCTCCCGCCACTGCGAGGGATGTCACAACCCAGTGGCACTATTCTCGGGCAGCCTTTCGCAGGGCATGCCTAACAAGTGTCCCTTTGAGGACGAGGGCGTCACCTGCTCCACCTGCCACTCGATTCAATCGACCGACACTACGGGAACCGGCAGTTACGTCATGGGCATCCCGGCCGTGCTGGTCGATGAAAACGGAGGACCCATCCGTGGCCCTGTGTCCGACGCAGAGATTCTGGCGCACCTTGATCGTCATTCCAAAGCCGTAATGCGCCCGCTCTACAAAACTGCCGAGTTCTGCGCCATCTGCCACAAAGCGACCATCCCGCGTGTGCTCGATGATTACAAGTGGCTGCGTGCATTCACCGTCTACGACGAGTGGCAGGCAGCCAGCTTCAGCAAGCAGTCTCCCCTCCCGTTCTACCGTAAAGACACCGTCTCCAACTGCCAGACATGCCACATGAAAAGTGAACCTCTCCCCCCCTAGTGCATCCGACCCTGGAGCCAATGACGGCATGCTTAGGAGCCATCGCTGGACAGGTGGGAACACGCTCATTCCTGTGTATTACAAGTACAGCGAGCAGTCGGATAAGGTGACCGCCTTCCTCAAGAACGGTCCTGACGACAAGGGTGTTCTCAACGTCGATATCTTCGGCCTCGAGAAAGAAGGAGTTGAAGCCACTCCCACTGAAGAAGCGCTCGCAGCACCTTTGGGCCTCGCCAGTGTTTCCCTCGCCGCCGGCGAGACTCTTATCGCCGACGTGGTCATCCAGAATAAGGGCATCGGCCACTCCTTCATCCCTGAGCAGCGCGACTTCTTTGAGGCCTGGGTTGACTTCACGGTGAAAGACGGCACAGGCAAGATCCTGACTGAGAGCGGGTTTCTGCAACCCGACGGCAATCTCGACCCCTCCGCACACTCCTTCACCAACCGCCTCGTCAATGTGAAGGGCGAACTCAATGGCCTTCACGAGATCTGGCACAACCGCGTTATGGCCTATAACAACACCATCCAGTCCGGCCGTTCGCAGTTGGTGCGTTACCGCTTTCGCCTGCCCAAAGAGATTTCAGGCCAGATCTCACTCACCGCCGCCGTCAAGTACCGCCGCTTTAATCAGCGCTTCGCGGACTTTGTCATGAATCAGAAACACTATCCAGAGCCCATCGTCGATATCGCCACAGAGACGCGAACTTTTGCCATTGGCGCTAATGCGCCTGCACCACCCCAGTCCGGTGAAAACCTCGAGTGGATGCGCTGGAACAACTACGGGATCAGCCTGCTGGATGCGCTGCAATACGAAGCTGCGGTTCATGCGTTCGAGCGTGTCGCGGTGCTGCGCCCGGATTACGCGGATGCCTACACCAACATGGCAATTGTTGAGATTTCGTGGGAGCGCTACAACGACGCCAGGTCAAACCTCGCCAAGGCCCTTGCCCTGCTACCCGGCGACCCCCGCGCCCTCTACTACCGTGCACTCGTTGAGCGCAACGCCGGCCAGGTGAAGGATGCCATCACCGACTTCGAAGCCGTGCTGGCAAAGTATCCACGCTCCAAGGACGGTCTCCGCGAGTTGGGCTTCAGCTACTTTCAGCAGCACGACTATGCCGCGGCCCGCACCGAGTATGAACGGCTACAGGCTATCGATCCCGATGACCTCGCTGCTCACTACTCGCTGGCCATCATTTACAAGCGTCTGGGCGAAAAGCAGAAATCTCTTATCGAATCAGCCAAGTTCGCCGACCAGAAGGACGATCCGCCGGCCAGCGTCTACGCTCTCGAATTCTTACGCAAACACCCCGAGGTGGCAGCTGAAAGCGTTGCCTGGCACATCCACGACCTGACCGGTGATCCAGGAAAGAAACCCGCCAAAATCGAATATCAATATATTCCAGGCGCGGGACGCTAAAGCTCCTCTTGGAGATTGGCGGAACGAGAGCGGCAATTCTAAGTCGGTGCGACCGCGTCATCAGGATCCACAACGATTGCTCTTCTTGGCTTGGGCGGAGGGTCGGCACCACGACTCTTCAACAAATGTCCCACGCTAGCTCTGACCCTCTCACGTGTTGCCATTCTCTCAAGTTCGTACACAAGAGAACGACACGGAGTCGCAGAACCGATCAGCAGTTGTGAACAATAGGATGCGTTCTGAAGTTCGGTTGACCGCGGCCCTCTGATCGACGTGCATGTGGATAGGTGTCTAGGATCAGCGTGCAGCAAACTAAGATCGGGAAAGCTTCTGGGGTTGGAGAAGATTTACCGCGATTAAGATAACGGGCACCAGAAAGACCAGTGAGCCGATAACCCACATGATGACAGCGCCGACAATCTGATCGGTCATGGGGGATATCTGGAACGGGTTTGGTTGCCTCAGGTAGTAGCTGTAGACGGGGCGGTCGCAGAAGGCGAGAAATGCAGAGAGCGCGGTGTTGACGATATCAGCAGACGCCAGGTAGAGCAGCATTAACCACCCAGCATGATGCACTCGCGATGGCCACGGATGGATGATTGGCCACCAGAAGAGGATTGCCGAACTGAGAAAACAAATGTGTTCGAAGTCGTGCCAGCGTTCGTGCTCGAGCGCGAAGTCGTAGGCAGCAGGGATGTGCCATCCGAGGAAAATGAGGTTCATTGCGAGCCAGGCAACCAGAGGCGTTGTGAGGAAATGTCCAAGCCTGCGAAGGAACTTTGAGCGGATGAAAGGAGCGAGAAGGTGTACGGTAACTCCGTGGGGAAGGCCGCGTAGGAGTGGAACGATTGGGAATCCGAGGAGCAGAAGTGGAGGGACGAAGGATATCAGGAGCAGATGCTCCACCATATGAGCGCTGAGAAGTGCGTCGGCGAAACCATCGAGCGGCGAGGCGATGGAGAGCCAGATGGTTCCGAGACCAAGAAGGAAGGCGGCTAGCCGCCAGGTTGGGAAGAGGTGGGAGCGCGTTTTGCGAATAGCGAACCAACCGCAGGCGTAGACAACGGCGACGATGAGAGTCGCCGCAGTGAGCAAGAGTGGAGGCGACCAGTCCGCAAAGATTGCCCAACACTCAGGAGACATGGCGATAGGGTGAGTACAAGGTTAGTGTCCGTTCGGCATGGTTGATGGTAGCTTGCCCGACAGAGCGATGTGGCGCGATGCGTCGATCGCCGGTGCAAGATCGTTGCCGCGGAGAGTGGTGAGAAATCGGACGACGGCTGTGGTTTCGGAGGGGCTGAGCGAATTGCCGTAAGCGGGCATATTTCCTCCACCCTGCAGGACCTGGCGGATGATCTGATCCTCCGTCATGCGAGTAGCGATGGAGTCCAGCGCCGGGCCGCGGAGACCACCTTCTCCGCCGATGGAGTGACAGTCGCGGCACTGCTTGTTCTGGAAGACGATGGCGCCCTCTCGTTCGAGTGGAGTTCTGTCGTGAAGATAAGCCGTGGGAATGGGATCGCTGGTCCATGCATTCATGATCGGACTCCATGGTGTGTACATGCCGAGACGAGTGAGTACACCGAGAGTGACGGCGATGATGGCAATCATGAGAACGGCTACGGGGCGGCGAGACCAGTGCTTTTCGCCTTCACCGGCAACGAGTGGAAGAAGCAACATTGTGCCGATAATCACGATAGGAGCGATGAAGAGGACCGGGGTTTCAAGATTCGGTGGAAGGTAGGCGAGGACAGCAAATATCCAGAGGAAGGCGAAGTCGGGTTTAGGCGCTGTTTGGATGATGGTTGGATCAGGCTGGCCGGTGGGGCCGAAGGGACCGAAGAAGAGGGCACAGGCAATGACGGCGAGCATGATTGCCGCAGCGAAGATGGCGTCCTTCCAAGCGGCGTCAGGGACGAAGGGTATGCCAGTTTCCTTGGTGAGGGTGCTGTACTCCTGGGCGTAGGTGGCTCGACTGACGATTCGGCCGGGCATGGGCCACTCGTTGATACCGAGGCGCAGAACCATCCAGAGATGGAGGCCGACGAGCACGAGGAGGATGCCGGGAATGATGAAGACGTGCAGCGCGAAGAATCGGGTGAGTGTGGGGCCAGCGATAATGGGGCCGCCAAGCATGAGATCAACAAGCGAGCCTCCGATGAAGGGCACGCGGCTGAGGATTGAGGCGCCGATGCCGAGGCCCCAGTAGGAGTCCTGGTCGAAGCGCAGAACCTGGCCGGTGAATGCCATGCCAAGGGTGAGCAGCAGGAGGAAGACACCGACGATCCAGGTGAGCTCGCGCGGAAATTTGTAGGCACCGAAGAGAAAGACCTGCGCCATGTGGATGAGCACAATGGCGATCATAAAGTTAGAGCCCCAACCGTGCAGGGCGCGGAGGAACCAGCCAAGCTGGATGTTGTGATCGAGGAATTGGATGCTGCTCCACGCATGACTCGCGGAGGGTGTGTAAACGAGCGCGAGGAGAATGCCGGTGACAACCTGAAGGCCCAGAATGACGGTGGCGGCGCTACCGAATACATACCACCAACTGGAGGTGCTGGCGGGAACTTCATGCACGGCTGCCGCTATGGCAGGCTGGCCAAGACCGAGGCGTCGTTCGAGCCAGTTGTAAAGTGCGATACCGCTTTTTCTCAGCCCTGACATGAAGCGCACCCCGATTTGGGTTTCTCGATAGAGACTAGCTTTGTGAATCCTTCGCGCTGCGTGAGAGGCGGTTCGGCACACGCCTTCTCAGCGAGAGTGGGCATCTTGCCTACTTTGATCATCAAAGTATTGGCGATGATTTTGTGGTCGTACTCAAATAGGCCGCGCTCTGGCGGGCCTGAGGCGCGTGATCCGTCAGCATAGTAGGCGCCCCCGTGGCAGGGGCAGAGAAAGAGTCTGGACTGAGCGAACCAGCGAACTGGACAACCAAGATGTGCGCAGTTGATGGCGAAGACCTGAAATGTGCTGCCAGAAACGCGACGCACCCAGCAAGGGATATCTCCTGTCTGGCCGTCCCAGGGGGTTGTGATCGGATTGCGGAAGTTGACGAGGCGCGTCTCGTTTTCAGGAAAATCACTAATCGGGCCAAGCGCAATCCATGAGTCGGAGCTCGACCCCTTCTTCATAGCGGGGCCCAGAAGATAACCGATAATAGGCACCGCAAGGACTGCGCCGACCGCTCCGTTGGCGAGGAGCGAGAGCTTGAAGAGAAAAGCGCGTCTGGAGTGTCCTGCGCTTTGGGCGTTCGAATGCTCTTGCGGTTTGTCCTGACCGCTCTGCGGGGTTTGATCGCTTTGTGGAGTCGGCTCACTCGGTGTCATTTCGCTTTGCTCCTTCG
>DASRLI010000059.1:0-22286 GCA_035648535.1 Occallatibacter sp.
GTCTTTCTTGACCACCATGTAGGGGATTTCGTCGATGCGCTCGTAGGTGGTAAAGCGACGGGTGCAGCGCTCGCACTCGCGGCGGCGGCGGATGGAGTCGGCTTCCTTGCTTTCGCGCGAGTCGACTACGCGGTCCTGCCCGAAACCACAATATGGACACTTCATGCTATTTGGATTCTATGGCATGGATGGCCGGCGCGGATGGAAGAGAAACCGAGAGCAGCGCCAGAAGAACATGGCTGCGCAAGAGTCATTGCAGTGGTATTCTGCTTGCGAGGAAGTGCCGTGGACAGCCCCATTGAACGCAATATGGAGGAGATTGCCAGCCTTTGCCGCCGGTACGGGGTGCGCAGGCTTGCGGCCTTCGGGTCGATTCTGCGCGCGGATTTCGACCCGCTGAAGAGCGATGCGGATTTCCTGGTTGAATTTGAAGCGGCCCCGGCCATGGAACGAATGAGGAATTATTTCGCGTTGCGGGAAGCGCTGGGCGCATTGCTGTCCCGCACCGTGGACCTGGTTGAGGATGGAGCGATTCGCAATCCCTATATTTTGCGGAACGTCGCAGAGCACCAACAAGTGCTTTATGCAGCGTGAAGCGAAGGCGTACCTGTGGGATATTGCGCACGCTGCTGCGAGCGTTCGCACCTTCACCGACGGAAAAGATCTTGAAGGTTATCTGAACGATGAGATGCTGCGCGCCGCCGTCGAGCGTAAGTTTGGCATTGTCGGTGAGGCGCTTTCACAACTGTTGCGGTATTTTCCGGATTACAGCGACCGGATAACGCTCGTCAGTGAGATTGTGGCCTTTCGCAATCAGATTGTCCACGGCTATGCGACAGTGCGCGACGACATCGTTTGGGAGATTGTCCGCACCTACCTACCCAGGCTGCACCGCGAGGTTGTTGTTCTGCTCGCGGAAGGCGATACGCAGAATTCGCCCAGTTAAGCCGATCGCACTGCCGCTACGGCTTCGTCTTATTTCACTCCGCAGACGCAACAACGGCCTGAGAATTAAGCTTCTCAGGCCGCTGCCGGTGGGCTGTTGGGATTGGACTGAGGCCTTCGCGCTTTCGCGAGTGCCAGAGCCGTTGCGGAGAATCCGCCGAGGCGGATCAATGCAGGACTTATCTGGGGGCTGGGGCGCAAGGGCCTCAGGCCTCAGTCACCTCACGTACGAAACAACTGGAACATTCACTTTTCATCAGCTGGATCAACCTCCTTTCCCGTGTAAGCAAAAGCTATCGCGAAGGTGGAGGAGGAGTCAAGGGGGAAGTCAGTGAAGGGTGGACAGTTTTCAGTTGTCAGTTGTCAGTTGTCAGCTTCTGGACGTTTGATGCGGGATGGAAGTAGCTGAGAGCTGAAGGCTGGAAGCTGCTTTTCCGCTACCACTCTTCGAAGACGACCCGGCCTTCGCGGGTCAGGACCGAATGCATTTGGAAGTTCTGGTCGTCGCGGGTTGGATGGTCGTTGCGGAAGTGCGCGCCGCGGCTTTCGGTGCGGGCCAGGGCGGAGTGGAGAATGGCGTGGGCAACGCGCGCCACGGCTTGCGCTTCGGCGAGGCGGCGGCTGGTTTTGCCCTGCTGAGTGAGTTCCTTGAGTGCGGCGGCACAGGCGGCCTGCGCGGCGAGGCCCTGACGTAGCGTAGGCTCTTCGCGAAGCAGGCCTGCATATGCCCACAGGTCGACCTGCAGCTGAGTAATGAGGTCTTCGACTTGCGCTGCTTCGGCTGCGGATAAAGGCACAGGTTGGGCTTCGGGTGCGTCAACGGGGACGAACGTGAGGCCGTCGGCGATCATCGACTGTGCGGCGCGGACGCCGAAAACGAGGCCTTCAAGAAGCGAGTTGGAGGCCAGGCGATTGGCGCCGTGAACGCCGGTGCATGCGGCTTCTCCGGCGGCGTAGAGGCCGCCGAGACTGGTGCGGCCGGCCAGGTCAGTTTTGATGCCGCCCATGAGGTAGTGGGCCGCGGGGCGCACGGGGATGAGGTCGCGGGCAAGATCGAGCGAGTAGGGCGCGAGAAAAGCGCTGATGCCGGGGAAACGCTCGTGGAGATTAATGCCGCGCACATGGCGCATGTCGAGATGGACGGGGCGTGCTGTTCCCTGCTCACCCATGCCTTCGCGGGCGATGGCACGGGCAACAACATCGCGCGGGGCGAGTTCGAGCAGGGGGTGGTAGCGCTCCATGAAGCGCTCGCCACGGTCGTTGCGCAACCAGGCGCCTTCGCCGCGCAGGGCTTCAGAGAGAAGAAAGCGTGGCGCGCCGGGCAGCGACAAAGCGGTCGGGTGGAACTGGTAGAACTCCATGTCGGCCAGTTCGGCGCCGGCGTGGGCGGCGAGGGCGATGCCATCGCCCGTGGCTACGGCGGGATTGGTGGTGTCGGAGTAGACCTGGCCCGCGCCGCCTGCGGCAATGAGGACAGCGCGGGTGCTGATTCTATGTGGGTGTTGATCCTCAACATTGGGCCCGGCGGGGGCCAGATCGACCGCAACGACGCGGCCGCCGGAGCTGACGAGGCCGGTGACGATGGTCCACTCGGCAAAGCGGATGCGCATTTGTGCGCGCGCGAAAGCAACCAGCGAGCGGCTGATTTCGGCACCGGTGGCGTCGCCGCTGGAGTGGAGGATGCGAGGCAGCGAATGGGCGCCTTCGCGAGTACGAAGCAGCTCGCCTGATTCGCGATCGAAGTTCGTGCCCCACTCAATCAGTTCGGCAACGCGGATGGGGCCTTCAGAGACGAGCGCTTCAGCGGCGGGGCGATACACGATTCCATCGCCGGCGTTTATTGTGTCCTGGAGATGGAGAGCGACGTCCTCATCGCCTTCCATGGCGACGGCGATTCCGCCCTGTGCGTAGTGGGTGTTGGATTCGCTGAGCGACTCCTTGGTGACGACCAGAACTTCACCATGGCGGGCCAATTCAACGGCGGCGCGAAGCCCGGCAACGCCCGCTCCCATGACTAGAAAATCAACCTGCGAGGCCCTTGGCATCTGTTTTGAGGCTACCACTCTGGAGACAGTGAACGGTGGACAAGGGGCAGTGCTCAGAGGTCCCTGGTCAGTTCTCAGCTGTCAGAGGGCGGCATTAATGCGGGGTGAATAAGAATTGTGGTAATCTTCGAGAAATTGGCACCCCTTGGCCAATCCGCGGAGGTCGCGTGCATCACATTTCCAGAAGACATTTTCTTAAGACCGGACTCGCGGCGGCCACACTGGCAAGCGTGGGTACCCTTCCGCTGGTGGCAGAGCGCGGCAAGGCGACCGATTGGGTGGCGCTGGGTCGATCGGGCATGAAGGTGACGCGGCTGGCCTTTGGGACGGGGACGAATAATGGCCGGGTGCAGCGGGACCTGGGCCAGGAAGGATTCACCAGCCTGGTGCGCTATGCGTACGACAGCGGGATTCGCTTCTTTGAATCCGCGGAGGCTTACCCGCAGATGCACGAGATGCTGGGGATCGCGTTGAAAGGAATTCCGCGCGAGAACTATCGGCTGATGACGAAGATGACGACGGGCGACGGCAGGGATCCACAGACGAAGATTGACGACCTGCGCAGAGCGGCGCAGACGGACTATTTCGACATCATGCTGCTGCACGTGCAGCACACGGCAACATGGCCGACCGATTCCGAGCAATGGCAGGATGTGATTCTGGAGAACGAGCACAGGCAGGCTGTTCGAACGCACGGCGCGAGCGTGCACGGACTGCCGGCGCTGCGCCAGGTTCCGACGGACAAGTGGCTGGAGATCGGCATGATCCGCATGAATCACAAGGGCGCTCATATGGACGCCGAGGACTATAGAGCGCACGTGCCGGGCAACGTGAGCGAAGTGGTGGAGCATGTGCACGAGGCGCGGAAGGCTGGTAAAGGCGTGATCAGCATGAAGCTGATTGGAGAGGGCTCGTTTACCAATCGCGAAGACCGCCAGGCATCAATGAGGTTCGCTTTCAGGAACGCGGAAGTGAATTGCGTGACGGTGGGATACAAGAGCCGGGCCGAGGTGGATGAAGCGATTGAGAATGTGAATCTGGCGTTTGCGTGAAGACAGTGGACAGTGGTCAGTGGTCAGTGGTCAGGGATTGGGAGGAACCATGAGCGAGGTTTCAAGGCGGAGTTTTCTTAAGGCTGGCGTGGCGGCGGGAGCGGTGGCGAGCGGGTTGCCACTGAAGGCGGAGCGCGCGACGGCAACGGATTGGGTGACTCTGGGCCGGTCTGGCGTGAAGGTGACGCGGCTGGCGCTGGGCACGGGCAGCTTTGGCGGACGCATTCAACAGGAGCTTGGACAGGAGGGGCTGACGCGGCTTGTGCATCACGCTTATGACCGCGGAATACGGTTCTTTGAGACCTCCGAGTCGTATGGCGCATCGCAGCAGATGCTGGCGGTGGCGCTGAAGGGAATTCCGCGGGAGAACTATGTGCTGATGTCGAAAGTGACAACGCGAGACGGTGTGGATGCCTGGGGGACGCTGGACCAGTTGCGAAGGAATTCGAACACCGACTACTTCGACATCATGCTGCTGCATTGGCAGCATACGGCGACATGGTTCGCAGACACCACGAGGTGGCAGGACGCAATCATGGAGGCCGAGGCGAAGAAGCAGATCAAGAGCCACGGCGCGAGCGTGCACGGGCTGCCGGCGCTGCGGCTGGTACCGGGCAACAGGTGGCTGGACGTGGCCATGATCCGCATGAACCACAAGGGCGCAAGCATGGATGCCGAAGCATACGACACGCGCGGACCGGGCAACGTGAGCGAGGTTGTGCAGCACGTGAAGCACGTGAAGAAGGATGGGATGGGCGTGATCAGCATGAAGCTGATTGGAGAAGGCACGTTCAACCACGAGGACCGGCAGCGGGCGATGCGGTTCGCGTTCAAGGAAGCGGGCGTGGATTGCGTCACGGTGGGGTACAAAAACACGGCGGAGATTGACGAAGCGATCGACAATCTGAACCTGGCGCTGGCGTGAGGACAGTCGACAGTGAACAGGGGTTACGGATGCCCCTTGGTTTGGGTTCGTGCTGTTCTACTCTTGCGCCAATAAGAATGCGCAAGAATGGGGCACGGAGATGGGTGTCGATATCGGCCCAAGTGGTTGTTTCGAAAGCGTCAAATGTTTGCTTAGGTGGTGCGCTTTACCCCTCAAATGTTCGCCCAGGTGGTTATAGAAACTTTAGGGGTTAACCCTTTTTGATATCAAATTTGGCGAAAAGGCACCCCAGAAGGTTAGGTTTTGAGTCGAGGGGTTGTCGGGAATTAACCACGAAATAACTGGATGGGGCTTGATCAGGGCCTTGTTGAGCTAAATGCGCAGCAGAGTTGACGTTTTACTGAGTTTTCGCGGACAGGCGGCACGGACTGAAAAGCCCCTCGGTTGAGGGTTGTGCTATCCCACCCTTTCCGCAAAATGCGCGGAAAGGATGGGGCACCCGGCCTTTTTGAGCTAAACGCAGAGCAAAGGCGCGGGATCCGGCCCAGCAGACCTTTCAAGCCCCGCCAAACACTGATTACTGACCACTGACCCGCTGCACTTTGCTTCCTGCCAGCGATGAGGCTATGGCACACACGGCCAGAATTATTCCCATCACTACGAGTGACAGCGTGATTGGTATTTCGAGCCAGCGAGCGGCAAGCATCTTTAGTGCTACGAAGCCGAGGAGCGCGCCGAGCCCGTAGTGCAGATAGCGGAACTTGTCGAGCAATGCGGCCAGGGCGAAGTAGAGGGAGCGCAGGCCCAGGACTGCCGCGATGTTCGATGTGTAGACGACGAAGGGATTGTGCGATACGCCGAGCACGGCAGGGATGGAATCGACGGCGAAGAGCAGGTCAGTGAATTCGACGGCCAGGATGACAGGCAGCAAGGAGCCCTTGGCCGGTTGCAGACGCTGAATCCACTCGGGAATCGCTGCCTTGGCTGAGCCGCCGCGGACCAGGCGCCAGGCCGCGTATAGCAGGAACAGCCCGAAGATCCACGTTACCCACTGGAAGCGCTGCAGCAAGGTGACGCCTGCGGCAATAAACAGGCCTCGCAGCACAACCGCCCCAAGTACGCCCCATAGCAGGGCCTTGTGCTGGCGGCGCGCGCTGATGCGGAAGCCTTGAAACAGCACCATGAAAACAAAAAGGTTGTCGATGCTAAGCGAGGTTTCGATGGTGTAGCCGGCCACAAATTCAAGAGCCGTCTGGCGGCCCTGGGTCATGGCGATCCAAGCGGCAAAGCAGGCCGCGGCCAAAACCAGCGCTGCGGTGCTGAGCCAGGCAAAGGCTTGCTTGTGACTGGTCTCGCGCCGGTGACCGGGCATGAACCAATCCCCCACCAGCAGCACGACCACCACGGCGTGAAACCCCGCCCACCAGACCCAGGAAACGCCCGCAATCATACGTGGATGCTACAGCACGGGTAGGGGGCCTCGCTGCAACTTATGAAAGCACTTGTCACCGATTGCTGCTGGAGCGCATCTAGAAACTAGAGGCACAAAATTTGAGTGATCCGACAAAATCCCCGCCGAACCAGGGCACGCAGCAGCAATCTCGCCGTCCTCGCGTGGTGATCGTCGGCGGAGGCTTTGCGGGTATCCATGCGGCCCAAGGGCTGGGGCATCTGCCGGTGGACGTCACGGTGCTGGACCGGCGCAACCATCACCTGTTTCAGCCGCTGCTTTACCAGGTTGCACTGGCGGTGCTGTCGCCGGCCGACATTGCCCAGCCGATACGCACCATTCTGCGACGCCAGCCCAACACCGAGGTGCTGATGGATGAGGTGGTGGGGATCGACATGAGCGGCCGCCGAGTGGCCCTGGCGAGCGGCTACCAGATCGAATACGACTACCTGGTGCTGGCTACCGGCGCGACCCACTCCTACTTTGCCAATCCCGAATGGGCGCCGCTTGCTCCGGGGTTGAAAACTGTGGAAGATGCGACGGAGATTCGCCGGCGCGTGCTGCTGGCCTTCGAACTGGCGGAGCGGCAGATGGTGGAACATGGGTGGCACCCGCCGCTCAATTTTGTTGTTGTGGGCGGAGGGCCGACGGGTGTGGAGCTGGCCGGGGCAATCTGCGACATTGCCCAGCTCTACATGCGGCATGACTTCAGGCATATCGATCCCACCAAGTCGCGGGTGCTGCTGCTGGAGGGCTCGCCTCGGGTGCTGGCGGCGTATCCGGCTGACCTCTCTTTGAAGGCTGAGGCTGCGCTGCTCAAACTTGGCGTCGAGGTACACACACAAACGCAGGTGACCGCGATTGGGCCCGGGTGGGTGGAAGCGGCGGGCTGCGGACGCATTGAGGCAGCTGTGACGCTTTGGGCGGCCGGGGTGCAGGCTTCGCCGCTGGGCAAGATGCTGGGCGCGCCGCTGGATCGACGCGGGTGCGTGCTGGTGGACGACCGGCTCAATCCGCCGGGGTTGCCGGAGGTTTTTGTTCTCGGCGACCTGGCGCATTTGGAGCAGGACGGAAAGCAGGTGCCCGGAGTGGCACAGCCGGCGATGCAGATGGGCGACCACGTGGCCAGAATCGTAGCCGCCGATCTGAAGGGGAAAAAGCGGCCGGCATTCCGGTATTTCGATAAAGGCGATATGGCCACCATTGGACGCATGTCGGCGGTGGCCAAGGTGGAATGGCCGTTCAAGGCGCACATGAGCGGCTTTGCGGCCTGGATTACGTGGCTTACGGTGCACATCTTCTTTCTGATCGGGTTCCGGAATCGGATTTCGGTGTTCGCGGCGTGGATTTGGACGTACTTCACGTTTACACGCGGGGCGCGGCTGATTACGGGGGACCAGAGGCTACCAGGGTGGCAGGAGCAATTGGAGGCCAGACGAGACGATACCTCAGATCGGAAATGAATAGCTTCAGCTCATGAGCAGAAGCCAGGGAATCTCAAGGTAACGCGAACGTCAAACGATGCCCTACCGGGGCGCAGTATTCGCCACAGTACAGTCAATGCTCCCGCGCTTGATACCAGAAGGTCAGTCGGGCCCAGCGGGTATCCACCATCACAGACAATCCCTCCCCACATCCTAAAATCGGCCGCTAAGGGCAGCAATCATAAACCTGTGCGCCGCAAAGCAGTTTAGGTGGCACGGCAGGATGAAGGGAGCTTATGACGAACCTCGAGAAAGTCTTCTCCGTCATGCAACTGCGGCGAATTGGTGCGTCCACACAGTACGCTCTTGTTCCCCACGGATGGGCCGCACTCCAGAAAGCTGGTGGGGCTGGTGCAGCCGCGACCCGTTCATCTTCCGGTTGGCTAACCGGCATACAAATGCGAGCAGGCATTCTGATGGCAGTCCTGGCCTGCACACTTACAATGCTGACGGGCTGCCGGGGCGCGTCTAAGAACGCGCAGTCGTCGGACGAAATCAGTCCAGGGCAACTGTTCATGTTTTCTCCTCTGACTAGTCCCAACCCCGCCACAGGGGTTGCGGCACTGCGCGTGGATTTGGGTCGAAGCCTTTATTATGATCGGCATCTTTCTGAGAATGCCTCCATCTCCTGCAACAGCTGCCATGATCTGGCGAACTACGGTGTGGATCCAGGCAACGCTGTCTCCACGGGACACAATAAGCTCCCCGGAGGAAGAAACTCACCGACCGTTTATAACGCGGGGTTGCAGTTTGTGCAGTTCTGGGATGGCCGCGCCGCCACGCTGGCCGCACAGGCATCTGGACCGATGATGAACCCGGTGGAGATGGGAATGTCAGGACCCGATACAGTACTGGCCTATCTCCGTTCGCGTCCCGCATACATGCGGCAATTCAAGGAAGCGTATCCAGCGCTTAAGGATCCAGTTGTCATGGATAACGTGACCGATGCCATCGCGGCCTTCGAGAGTGGGTTGCTCACCCCGGCCCGCTGGGATAAGTACCTGGAAGGCGACGTGAATGCGTTGTCTGACGAAGAAAAGAAGGGACTGCGCGTTTACCTGGACGCGGGCTGCGCCGCCTGCCATGCAGGAAAGGGCCTCGGCGGTAATTCCTATCAGAAACTGGGCGTTTATCGCGACTGGCCCGATCAACAGAAAGACCCCGGCCGCTTCACACTCACGGGAGAGGCGCGAGATCGGATGTACTTCAAAGTGCCGCTCCTGCGCAATGTTGACCGGACCGGCCCCTGGTTCCACGATGGCCAAGTGCAGACCATTCAAGAAGCGGTGCGGCTCATGGGAGAGTACCAAACCGGGCGCAAACTCAGCGATGCCGACGTTAACTTAATCGTGAGTTTTCTGCATTCGCTTACGGGTGATATTCCGCAGCAATACATCCAGGCACCTTCCGACACAGCGTCAGCGCCCGAATCTGGGGACCGGCACGGGCGGTTGCATAAGATTCATCACGCAATGCAGTCATCTGCTCAGGAGGGAGAGTAGCCATGCGCCGGATTATCTGGATTTGTGGACTTCTCATTGTTGGACTGCTGGCAATGCAGTTCCGGCGACCCAACTACGATCTTGCCCCGGTGAATGCTGCCGCCACGTTCGACGCGCGCGTCCATCCCGGCAGCGGGATCGGCAACCCGCTGCATCAATCTTGTTACAGTTGCCATTCCGCGCAGGGCGAGATTCCCTGGTATGGGCACGTCTGGCCTGCTTCTCAACTGATGCAGAACGACATTCGCGGCGGCCGCGCGCGACTTGACTTCTCCAACTGGAGCAATCTCAGTCCGGAGATGTCCCGCATCCGACTGCTCGACGTCTGCCGTGCGATGCGCGAATCTGAGATGCCGCTCTGGTACTATCGCCCGATGCATCCGGGTTCCGCACCGAAACCGGCTGAAGTGGATGCATTCTGTGCGTGGGCGCAGTCTCAGCCATCCGGCCACGAGGTCGCGCTCTTGCGCTGAAGGTGAGATGTATGCCGGGGTACGGCTATTGTCCGTACCCTGGCATACATCCTTTTGCCAACCCAGGTCTGGCCAGAGCGGAAAACCCTGCCCATACGGATACTTAAGACAGTCGAGTAAACTATTAGTGCGATGCTCGATTTAGGATTTGCCAGGGCTAACCTGCAACTTATTGAAGAGAAACTGCGTGTGCGCGGGGCGGACCCGGCGGCGCTGCTGGGGGATTTTCGCGCCCTCGACCAGAGCCGGCGCGAGGCGATTACCACGTCTGAACGGCTGAAAGCTCGCCGCAATGAGCTGAGCCAGCGGGTTGGCGCGCTGAAAAAGGCCGGGCCCGCTTCGAGTGACGCCGCTTCGGCGCTTATGGATGAGACGCGTGCTCTGAAGGACGAGCTCGACGAGCTGGATAAGGCGGCGGCTTCGCTGGACGAGCAGTTGCGGCTTTCGCTGGCGAGCATTCCCAACCTCACGCGTGACGAAGTTCCCAACGGAACATCAGAGGCCGACAACGTTACGGTGAAGACGTGGGGCGAGAAGCCGGTCATGGATTTTGCGGCCAAACCTCATTGGGAGATCGGCGAGGCGCTGGGGATTCTCGACCTGGAACGGGCGGCCAAGCTGAGCGGGGCGCGGTTTGCGGTTTATATGGGCGCGGGCGCGCGGCTGGAGCGGGCACTGATCGGCTTTATGCTCGACCTGCACACGCAGAAGCACGGGTACACAGAGGTGCTGCCGCCGTTCATGGTGAACAGCAAGTCGCTGTTCGGGACGGGGCAGTTGCCCAAGTTTGCCGAGGACCTTTTCCGCTGCTCCGACGCGGACGCAGAGGCGGTTGCCCGCGGCGAGTTCAAGGATAACGATCACTGGTTGATTCCGACGGCTGAAGTGCCGGTGACTAATCTCTATCGCGACGAGATTCTGGACGAGGCGCGGCTGCCGATTTGCCTGACGGCATACACGCCGTGTTTTCGCGCAGAGGCAGGAGCCGCAGGCAAGGATACGCGCGGCATTATCCGCCAGCACCAGTTTCAGAAGGTGGAGTTGGTGAAGTTTACGCGGCCCGAGGAATCGGACGCCGAACACGAGAAATTGACGCGCGATGCAGAGGAGATTCTGGAAGCGCTGAAGCTACCTTACCGGCGCGTGCTGCTGTGCGCGGGCGATACAGGGTTCTCTTCCGCCAAGACATTTGACCTGGAAGTTTGGCTGCCAGGACAGCAGCTTTACCGGGAGATTTCTTCCTGTTCGAATTTTGAAGGCTTTCAGGCGCGGCGAGCCAACATACGCTACCGGGCGGCGGCGGGCCAGGGCGGCAAGGGCAAGCCGGAGTTTGTGCACACACTGAACGGCAGCGGACTGGCCGTGGGCCGCACCTGGTTGGCGATTCTTGAGAACTACCAGCAGGCCGACGGCACAGTCCTGATCCCTGAAGCGCTGCGGCCGTACATGGGCGGGCTGGATAGGATTGTGGCCCGGTAGTTTTTTATGAATGAGGATTTGTGATGGAACCAATAAGAGATGGCGAGCTCTTTCCAGAGCCAAAGCGCGGGATCAGTGAGATTCTGAAGAGCTATTTTTACTGGGCTTATCCGCGGGGATGCTTTCACTACGACGTGATGGTTACGCTGATTCTGCTGTTCATTTTTGTGACGCCGCAGCTGTGGAATTATGGCGACAAACCGTCCTCGAGTGCCGGCCTTTTGCATCCCATCCAACTGACGGGCGATGGCAGCCGGGGAATGATTGTTACGGTACAGGCATCGGATGTGGACGTGCCCGAATTCGCAACTGACTCGGTGGTGAAAAAAGCTCTGCGCCAGGCGATTCTGCCGGTGACCGGCGATGCCGTGGTCGTGGAGCGTTGGGAGACAGTCACCGATTCCCAGGGAAATCTTGCCTGGAAGATTTGGGCGCACCGGTAAACCTCTCTCTTTTGGTGCTTCAACGGGCGCGCCGGCGCGTCAAACAGGATTTTTGGTACTTCAACGGGCGCGCCGGCGCGTCAAACAGGATAGGGAGAATTATGTACCTGCATCATTTTTCAGAAATGGCCAAGTTGACGTTCGTTCAAAATCCGCAGGGGCTGAAGCCCCGCATTCTCAGGCTGTTCTCGGCACGAGTGAAGTCGTGCCCGGATGCAAAGCAGCATTGGAGACATGCACGAAGGAAGCTGGTTTTTGCCGCGTCGATGATGCTCGTCCTGCTTCCGGTGCGTGCGGCCTTTGCAGCGGACGATCTGGATAAGGTTTTGCGCAGGCTCGATACCGCGTCCGCCAATTTCCACACCACCTCGGCGGACTTTGAGTTCGACACGGTGACTACGCAGCCAATCTACGACAAGGATGTGCAGAAGGGCACGGCTTACTACAAGCGCGAAGGCCATACGTTCCAGATGGCGGCGCACATTGGCGATGTAAATGGCAGGCCGGTGCCGAAGGTTGTGGTTCTGTCCGGCGGGGCTATCAAGCTTTACGAAAAGCTGGTGAACCAGGTAACGACTCTTACCAAGTTCAGCCAATACCAAAGCTGGTTCATGCTGGGCTTTGGCGCCAGCGGCAAGGAACTGGAAGAGAAGTGGAACATCAAGTACCTTGGACCGGAAAAGATGGACGGCGTGACGACTGAAAAGCTGGAGATGGTGGCCAAGGACCCGACGGTGAGGAAGAATATTCCCAAAGTCACTTTGTGGATGGATGCCGACCGCGGCGTAAGCATCCAGCAGGTTTTCGACCAGGGCCAGGGGCAATCAAGGACCTGCCATTACACCAATATCAAGTTGAATCAGGCGCTGGTTGCCGATGCTTTTACCTTCAAGACCGATAGAGATACCCGGTTCATCACCCAGTAGAGCGCAATTCCGCTGAGCACGAAGAGCATGGGGAACCACTCCAGCGTATAGCGTGCTTCGGGCGCTTCTACGGTGAGCAACATTGCGCTGCGCAGCGCAATGTAAGCCAGCATGGCCTTCCAGAAACGCGGGCGGAGCATGAGTCCAATTGCGGCGAGCGCCAGGTAGAGCAGATTCAGCGCTGCGTATGCCAAGCTGAAGCGGGTCTCCGCGCGGTGACGCGAATAAACCCACCAATCCAGGTCGATGTCCAGATTTTCAACGCGTGGGCGCAGACCCATGTCGACGAGTCGACCCAGCGGCAGCCAGACGTAGTACCGGAGGGGATGCGCGGCGATGCGCTCCTGTGCCAGCGCGGCAAAACGGGCATCGATTTCGGGGGTGAGGTTCTGGCCGGATTTGTTGTAGTCGTCGGCCAGAGCGGCGGTTTCGGCGTATTGCGCCGGCGAGTCGAAGGCTCGGCTAGGGACCTTCTTCAGATTCAGAGGCCCGTCGGGCACGTTCCAGTAGATGTCGTACGTGGAGACGAAATCCAGGCACCAGGTTTTGACCCAGCGCTCCCAACCAGGATTTGTATCCTCTCCGGGATCGTTTGCCAGACGCGGGGCCAGGGGCTCGAAGACATGGAAGACCTGCCAGTTCCGCCACGTCCATGCGGCAAACGGAGCGAGCGCGAGCAGGACGCAGACCAGGGTCATGCGGACGAGCCTTTTGAGCGGCATAGCGTTTGGGGCGTCCTGTTGCCGCATCTGAATCAAGAGCGCCGGAGCCAGGGCAACTGCCACAAGCGCGCCGTCAGGGCGAAGCAAGGCAGCAAAGGTGACGGCAAAGGTGAAGCAGAGCGCACTGCCCCACCGCGGCCGGTCGTGGAAGCGCGCCATGGCCCAGAGCGCGAGGGCGAGCGCGAAGAGGGTGGGGGCTTCAGTGAGCGGAACCACCGCATAGGAGGCAGTAAAGGGACAAAGCGCCGCCAGCCAAAGCGTTGCCAGCCGCGCGCCGGATTTGAGTTTCGGCGGCGCAATCCGGCCGGCAAACTCTGCCAACAACAGGCAACCAAGCAGTTCCAGCACAATTTGGAGGAGCGCCACGGCGAAGTAGTTCTCCATTCCAAAAAGCTTAAAGCTGAAGGCGAGAAAGATCGGATAGCCCGGCAGCCGGATCAGGGTGGGAACCGGCGGCCCGCCTGCCCAGTTCAACTCATAGTGGCCATGCAGCAGGGTCTTCGCCAGGCCCCCATAGACGAGCGCGTCCCCATTCACGATGAACAGGACTTTCAACATCCACAGTCGCAGGACCAAACCCGCCGCCAGTGCCGGCACGGCCGCGAGAGCAAAGCTTACGCCTCCAACCGGCTGGGAGCGTATCCGGCGCTGTGGCGTCGATTGACTCTGGGGGGTGCCTTCCATACGATTCGTAATGTATAGCGTAGATCGTCTCAGGGGATTTTGCTCGTAAGTACTTTAAAACCGAATATGCCTGATCGACAGATATTTTTCGACCCGCAACGCAAGCGCTGGAAGCGTCTGCGACGCATTTTTGATGGCACAGCCGTGATTTCCACGCTGGTGCTAGCAGTTTTCATTTTTAACGTAATTCGCAATCAGCAGCTTCCCGAGTTGCTGCTGCCGACGCCGAAACATAACTACAAGGCACTGCCCGACCGTTCGGTGCTGATGCGTGGCTCAAAAAACGTGCGGCCGGCACGTCGAAAGACGGACCGCAAACCCTCCGAAATCCCCTTCAATACCGGCGAAGGTTTGCGCGCTGCATATTACGTTCAGGACGACGCCGCCAGCTACTCATCGTTTAAGGAGCACGTCCACCAGATCGACATTCTTTTCGCGCAATGGTTCCACGTGAATGCTCCCACGGGAACGCTGATGGCGATGACCGGCGACAATCTCCACGAATATCCAGTGGTGGGGGGCGCTACGGTCCATGACCCCGACAGTATGAGCAAGATCAAGCGGGTCATCCAGGCAGCCAGGGAAGGTACCGAAGTCTTTCCCCACCTGAACAACTACAATCCGCGCGCCCAGACCTGGGACGCGGGTGTAGGCGACGTTCTCCGGGACCAGAACAAGCGCGCGGCGCTGCGCCAGCAGATTCTCCGGTTCTTCACTGCATTTCCGAACTATCCCGGCCTTTCGCTGGACATCGAAAGCCTCAACGACGACGCAGAACCGGCTTACCTGACCTTCGTTCAGGAACTGTATGCCGGCATGCACGCGCGCAATCTGCGGCTTTATGTCAACGTGGCTGCTACTAGCCCGGACAACGAGCTCAAGTTGATCGCCGCCAACTCCGACGGCATTGTGTTGATGAACTACGACGAGCACGAGGCCAACAGCGAACCGGGGCCGGTGGCCAGCCAGAACTGGTTCGTCGGCAACCTGCAGCGGGTTCTCAAGATCGTGCCCAAGGAGAAGATCATCTGCGCCGTGGGCAGCTACGGCTACGACTGGACTCTCTCCATCCCGGACCCGAAGGACCGCAAGCATCCCAAACCAAAGGTTCTCGACACGGAAGACCTCTCGGTTTCAGAAGCATGGCAACGCGCATCTGACGTCGACGCCGACCTCGACCTGGATTACGACTCACTCAATCCGCATTACGAGTACATCGACGAGGACAACAATCGGCGCCACGTAGTGTGGTTTCTGGACGGCGTTTCGTTGTTGGATGAGATGCGGGGTGCCCGCGCTCTGGGTCTGCAGACATTTGCACTTTGGCGACTTGGTGAGGAAGACAGCTCGCTCTGGGACATCTGGGACAAGCCGAGCGCTCCGGAATCGCTGCAGGCGCTCGGCCCGGTGCAGCCGGGACACGATGTGGACACCGAGGGCGAAGGAGACATTCTGCGCGTGACCGGATTGCCACAGCCGGGCAAGCGCACGGTCACCGTGGACACCGACGAGAATGACCCGCGCAAAAAGCTCATTGTGGATGAGCACATGGATGTGTACCCGCGCACCTACACCATTGAGCAGTACGGCTACCATCCCAATGAGGTTGCATTGTCGTTCGATGACGGCCCCGACGCCAAGTGGACGCCGAAGATTCTTGACATCCTGAAGCAGAAAAACGCGAAGGGCACTTTCATGATCATCGGCGCAGATGCCGCCGGGAATATGGGTGTGTTGCAGCGGATTGCGCGCGAGGGCCACGAGATCGGCAACCACACGTGGACGCATCCCGACATCAGCGAAATTTCGCCGCGGCAACTGGACCTGGAAGTAAAGCTTACCGGCCGCTTGTTCGCCAGCAAGCTGGGCGTGCAACCGCTCTATTTCCGTCCTCCGTACGACATCGACGAGGAACCCGACACCGACGATCAGGCCGCGCCGGTGGTGAGCATTCAGCGCGATGGATACACCATTATCGGCAACAAGATCGATACTGACGATTGGAACGAGAATCCCCGCAAGAAGCCCAACGAGATCGCTCAGTCGGTGCTGGCCCAGCTTGAAACCATGAAGACCAAGCCGCAGTTTCGCGGCTCCATCATTCTGCTGCACGACGGCGGCGGCAATCGTCAGGCCACGGTGGATGCGTTACCGGTATTGATCGACACGCTCCGCGCGCACGGCTATTCCATCGTCCAGGTCTCAGCACTGATGGGCAAGACCACGGCCGAGGTGATGCCTCCGCTGACCTTCTGGCAGCATCTGCGCTCCCTTCCCGATTCCATTGCTTTCTCCGCGCTTGACTTCGTCGGCAACTTCATCGTGATGGTCTTCTTTCTTGGCGACATCCTGATGAGCGCGCGGCTGATAATCGTGGGCCTTTTTGCCGTGATCGACCGCCTACGGAAGCCTTACCACCTGGCCTCCCCTGGCTACAACCCGCGCGTCGCGGTGCTCATTCCCGCCTATAACGAAGAGACGGTGATCGTCCGTACTATCCGCTCGGTGCTTAACTCCGACTACAAGAACCTGCATGTGATTGTGATTGACGACGGGTCTTCGGATCGGACCGCAGAGATAGCTCGCGAGGCCTATGCGGCGGAGATCAAGGCAGGGCATGTCCAGGTGCTTACCAAGCCCAACGCCGGCAAGGCCGCCGCACTGAACTACGCGCTCGACCGGCTGAGCGAGGAAATCTACATCGGTATCGACGCCGACACGGTGATTGCCGCCGACGCCATTTCCAAACTGATTCCGCATTTCGAGGACCCGATGATCGGGGCCATGGCCGGCAACGCGAAGGTAGGAAACCGCGTGAACCTGTGGACCCGCTGGCAGGCGCTGGAATATATCACCAGCCAAAACTTCGAGCGCCGCGCACTCGACCTTTTCCACGTGGTGACGGTGGTACCGGGTGCGATTGGCGCGTGGCGGACTGCCGCCGTGAAGAAGGCGGGCGGGTATCCGCTTAACACGGTGGCTGAGGATGCCGACCTGACCATGAACCTGCTCGAACAGGGCCTGAAGGTGGATTACGAAGACCGCTCACTGGCCTTTACCGAGGCTCCGATCGACGCGAAGGGGCTGATGCGGCAACGATTCCGATGGTCGTTTGGAACATTGCAGGCAGTCTGGAAACATCGCGCCGCATTTGTGCGCAACAAGGCGATGGGCTTGTTCGCACTGCCCAACATTCTGATCTTCCAGATGTTTCTTCCGCTGGTTTCACCTTTCATTGACATCATGTTTCTCGCAGGTGTGGTCAACTTCCTCGTCGATCGCTACTACCACCCCGAGCAAGCCTCGGCGGCCAACTTCGAAAAGCTGGTAGTTTACTTCCTCGGCTTCCTGGTGATTGACTTCATTACATCATCGGTTGCCTTCTCGCTGGAACGCCGCCACCCCGCAAACAAGGGCGATGGCTGGCTCCTGTTCCATATCTGGCTGCAGCGATTTGCCTACCGCCAGGTCTTCTCCATCGTGCTGTTCAAGACGCTCAAGCGTGCTATCGATGGAAAGCCTTTCAACTGGGACAAGATTGAGCGGACCGCAAAGATGAGCAAGGAGACTGAGGTGCTGACCGAGGCATCGCATTGAGGCGATTCCGCGGCCACCCGCATCAACTCCAGAGTTGAACCAACGGCCCCGCTGAACCACGCACGGGGTCGCTGTGCGGAAATGACAATTCTTCCATGCGGCGCTGCGCAGTTTCGTCTGGGGCCGAGCGGCAGATGTCCCAGCTTTGATCGGGCGGATAGGCGCCCACGACCAGAAAATCCGCGCTCGCCGAGATGCGGCAATGTCCGGTGCCGGTGGGCAGTACGGCGATGTCGCCTGCATGAACGGTGACCGCATGACCGCCCTCGCCGCCCAGCATGATCTCCGCCGTGCCACTGACAAATCCCAGCACCTCGTGCGCAGTCGAGTGGTAGTGATGGAAGCTGTAGACGCCGTTGCGCCACTGCGAAGGCCAGCCGTTACGCGTGAAGAGCGCTTCGAAAACCGCGGCCGGATCGTCGCCGCGCGGAACAATTGCGCCGCGATATAAAAGCACAGGCAAGTGGGGATTGTTCGGCATCCACCCGTTGCGCGAAAGGCGAAGAATGTCCGGGTCGGCCGGGCCTCCACCGGCACCGTTCGCAACTCCCTCAGAGCCGAGAGCACTCATCGCGGGAGAAAGGCCAAGCGCGGTAAGAATCTTGCTGAAGTGGCGGCGGGACAGGTCCATAGGGATTCTCCTGCTCAATAATTTGATGCGAGAGAGATATTCGGAGTCAACCCGGTGTTAAAAGGGGGTGGAATGCGCAATAAGTTGCCTACTCGAATTCCGGGCTGTAAAGGGCGTCGTCAGGAGGCGCAAAGCTGACGTCGACGACAACGGCGGCGGATACGGGCTCCTCATCCTCGATGGCCGGGAAGAAGCGGTAATCGTTAACGGCAGCCAAAGCGCTGATGTCCAGGCCAGGATCAAGTGACTTGAGGACGCGCGGATTCTCAGGGAGTCCGAATGGATCGACGACGAGAGAGATTTTGCAGATTCCGCTGACAGGCTTGTCGCCATGCGTCGGGGTGTACTGTGCATTCTCGGAATGGATAAGGACGGGCGCGCTCTTGCTGGTTCCGAAATAATCGGGGCGCGACACCGTACGGACGAGTTCGCTGTCAGGAACTTCCGCTGGCGCAAACACTACTTCTTCGGGTGGATTTCGCGGCTTCTCGATCCTCTGCTGCGGCACGGATTTGAGGACCTTCCTTGGACCGATCTTGCCCGTGGGGTCCTTCGCTATTACAACGCAGGTTTCGAGATAGATGCGCAGAGACTCCGCGACCACGACCGGCTTGCCGTCAAGAGATCCCGGCTCGAATTGATCAATGCTTGCAATTGAGATCGCGAAGCGGTCGAGGTCCGATCCGTCCACGCTCTGGAACATGATGTTTCGCGCCAATCCTTTGGTATCGACAAGAAGGGAAAGCACGACCTCACCCTCCATATGATTCCCACATTTCTTCACGCGTTGAGGGACAGGGTCCATCGCAATCAGTTTGGCTGGTTTGACTCCGGAACGGGGAGCGTACACTTTTACGCGATCACGTGGAGCGGGCGCTTGCGGGGGCGGCGCTTGCGGGGGCGGCGCTTGCGGGGACGGCTGCGGAGTACTGGCCTGCTGCGCGCTGGCGCACGCAGTAGCCAGTATTACGAACAACGCAATCGATACAGAGCGCAGCACGAGTCCCTCTCCCAAGGCGAAGCACAATTCTAATTTACAAGCCCCAACTCGCGGAGCAGGAAGGCATAGTCGAGGGCGATTTCCTTGAGGTAGTCGTAGCGGCCGCTTGCGCCGCCGTGGCCGGCTTGCATATTTGTTACCAGCAACAGAAGGTTGTTATCGGTTTTGAGGGTGCGGAGTTTCGCTACGTACTTGGCCGGCTCCCAATACATTACCTGGCTATCGTGGAGGCTGGTTTTGACTAACATTGCGGGATAACTCGCGGCCTGCAGGTTGTCATAGGGCGAGTAACTCAACATGTACTGGAAGTAACTCTCCTGGTTGGGGTCGCCCCACTCCTCGTACTCGGGAACGGTGAGAGGAAGCGAAGCATCGAGCATGGTGTTCATTACATCCACGAAAGGGACGTGAGAGACTACGGCGCGGAAGAGATCGGGGCGCATGTTGGCGACCGCGCCCATCAGCAGGCCGCCTGCTGAACCGCCCTCGATGGCTACGCGCGCGGGATCGCCATAACCCGTGGCGGTAAGGTGCTCGACTGCGGCGATGAAGTCGGTGAAGGTATTGCGCTTGACAAGCATCTTGCCGGCGTCGTGCCACGGTTCGCCGAGGTCGCCACCGCCGCGAATATGCGCATACGCCAACACGACTCCGCGATCGAGCAGGCTGAGGCGGTTGGAACTGAAGCCGATGGGGAGCGAGTAGCCGTAGGAGCCGTATCCGTAGACATAGAGGGGATTGCTTTGGGTGCGGCGGTCTTTTCGATAGACGAGGGAGACAGGGACCTCGATGCCGTCGGGCGCGGTGGCGTGGACGCGCTCGCTGGCATAGAGAGTGCGGTCGAATCCGCCGGGAATCTCAAGCTGCTTGAGCAGCGTGGATGCGCCGCTGGCTACGTTGTACTCATAGACCGAGCTGGGCGTTACCAGCGACTGGTAGCCGTAGCGGAAGGTAGTGGTCTCAAAGATGCGGTTGATGTGAGGCTGGGCATTGTAGGTGGGCTCGGGGAAGGTGATTTCGCCTGCACTTGCGGCTTCCGATCCGTCGCCGTCAAAGGTCCACAAACGCAGCCGGGGAAGACCACCTTCGCGCTCGCATGCTATGAAGAAGCCGGCGAAGAGATCGACCTCTTCAATCATCACGTTATCGCGATGAGGGATAAGTTCGGTCCAGTGATTGCGGCCGGGAGTGGCGACGGGCGCGGTGACGAGGCGGAAGTTGCGGCCAGCATCATTGGTGCGAATGAACCAAAGTCCGTTGCGGTGGTCGATGGAGTACTCGTGATCGTCGTGGCGCGCGCTGATGAGCGTGAAGCTGCCGTCGGGCTGGTCCGCCGCGAGAACCTGAGATTCGGTGGTGGTGTGGCTGGCCGATTCGACGACAAGAAACTTGCCGTCGCGGGTGCGACCGACACCGAGATTGAAGCGCTCGTCATCGTCCTGGTAGACGACCGCATCTTCAGAGTGCGGTGAGCCCAGAGTGTGACGCCAGAGTTGGAACTGCCGTTTCTGTTGCTCGTCTTCGACGATGTAGAAGAGGGTCCGATTATCCGCGGCCCAGACTACGGAGCCGACGCGCTCTACTTCACCGGGCAAGGTGTCGCCGGTTTCAAGATCCTTGATGCGCAGGGTGTACTGACGAAAGCCGGTGGTGTCAGTGGTGTAGGCCAGCCAGCGTCCGTCGTCGGTGATGTCGGTTGCGCCGATGGAAAAGAAAGCGTGGCCCTTGGCGAGTTCGTTGCCGTCGAGGACTACCTGCTCGGGTTGGTCATTCGTAGGGCCAGGTTCGAGGTCTCCCACCCTGGCGCCAGAAACAAGGCGCAAGGATGGGGCACCCAGAGGTTGTGGGACAGTTGCCGGCTTGCGGCAATGGATTGCGTATTGGGAGCCCTCTTCGGTGCGGGTGTAATACCACCAGGCGCCGTCGCGGTAGGGGACCGAAACGTCGGTCTGCTTCATGTGCGAAAGCATTTCCTGGTAGAGCTTTTCGCGGAGGTCGGCCAGCGGCGCCATCACGGCCTCGGCGTAGGCGTTTTCGGCGTCCAGGTATGCGGTGACTTCGGGGGATTCCTTGTCGCGCAGCCAAGCATAGTCGTCGACGAGGACAACGCCGTGCAGTTGCGTTTCTTTGTGTTCCTTGCGGGCAACGGGGGGAGCGGGTATCGATTTCTGACTCATCTCTTTCAGTGTAGAGCTTGCGTGGCAGTGGAACCTTTCGGGCGCCATCCGCGTACAATTGGTAGGGATGAACGGCTCTAGCAACGCACAATCGACAGCGTTTCGGCTGCTTCCAGCAGCTCTTTTCCTGTTTTTCGCCTTTCCGATCTACGCCCAGAGCGTGGACAGCCTGCCCAAACCTACTGACTACGTGAGCGACTACGCGCATGTGCTTTCGCCTGAGGCGATTGCGCGGCTGGACTCGCTTTGCGCGCAGCTCGACCACTCCACGGCCAATTCGCAGATTGCGGTGGTGACCGTCCAGACCATGAACGGCGATGACTCAGCCAACTATGCCAACCAGCTTGAAGACAAGTGGAAGATTGGCAAGAAGGGCACGGACAAGGGTGCGCTGGTGCTGCTGGCGGTGGGGGACCACAAGTACCGCATCGACGTGGGATATGGCCTGGAAGGGATTTTGAACGACGCCAAGGTGGGCGATATTGGCCGGGGGATGATTCCCTATCTGCGCGCCAACGACTACGACTCGGCCGTTACCCTTGCCGTGGGCCAGGTGGCGCAGGTGATTGCCACCGACGCCAAGGTTACGCTGGACAACGAACCGATGCCGGCTGAACAGCCCGTACCGCAGGAGCGCCACAGTCCGGTGCTGGGCAAGCTGATCCTGCTTATTTTCGTGCTGATTTTCTTTGGCGGCGGGTCGATTTTCAGGATGCTGCTGGGGTATGGTCTGTTTTCGAGCTTGCTGGGCGGCGGTGGTGGACGCGGCTGGAGCGGTGGTGGTGGATTC